>JAWVEC010000366.1:0-2639 GCA_033856975.1 Gaiellales bacterium | reverse complement strand
GGCCAGCGCTGGGGCCCGCCACGAGCCGACATCGACCGTACCACCGCCGCCCTGGCCGCGGTCGCCTTCGCCGTCGCGCTGAGCGCGCAGCTGCTCACCTTCGGGCTGTCGCTGACCCCCGATCGCTACCTGCTCGTGCTGCTCGCCCCGGCGCTCGTGATCGGCCGCGGCCGGCGGTTCATGCTCGATTTCGTCCCCTTCGTGCTGTTGATCGTGTGGTACGAGGAGTGTCGCGGACTGGCACACATCGTGCACCCCAGTCCCTACTACGCACCGCACCTCGATGCCGAGAAGTTCCTGTTCTTTGGCCACATACCCTCGAACGTCCTGCAGGACTGGCTCTGGAAGGGGCATCTGAGCTGGTATGACCAGGTGCTCTCGGCCATCACGCGGATCCACTTCATCGTCCCGCCCACGCTCGCCTTCGCGCTGTGGCTGAAGCGCCGGGCACTGTTCTACCGCTGGGCGGCGACGCTGCTGACGCTCTCCTATGCGGGTGCGCTGACGTTCGCGCTGTATCCCGCCGCACCGCCCTGGGCGGCCGCGGCCAAGGGCCTGATTCCCTACCTCTCGAACCCAGCCGGCGTGCAGGCAGACCAGTCGCCGCTGCCGACCGACTCCGGCCCGCTCTACCACCTGGTGGACGGCAATCCGTACGCCGCGATCCCCTCGCTGCACGGCGGCTACTCGTTCCTGATCTTCCTGTTCATCGCCACGCTGGTCTGGAACACGCGCTGGCGCTGGCTGGCCTACGTGATGGTGCTCTACCCGTTGGTGCAGTGCTTCGCCGCCGTCTACACGGCGAACCACTACGTGGTCGACCTGCTGATCGGGTTCGTGTACGCGACCGCGTCGCTGTACGGCGTGCGCTGGTTCTGGCGGCGGCAGGGCTGGCCCGAATGACCGCCACGGCCGAGCCGGCGCACGAGACGCAGGCCCCGCCCTCGGCGCTGCTGCGCGGGTTCGGATACCCGCTGGCGGTATGGGCGGCCAGCCGCCTGGCCGTCTACCTGGTGCTGGCCGCGCAGAGCTGGTCGGAACGGCGGCCGCGCGAGACGGGGCTGTCGTGGCACACGCTGTTCGGCTCGCTGGGCGACTGGGATGCGACCTGGTATGGGTGGATCGCGCACAACGGCTACGACCCATCCATCGGCCACGGCAACACGGCCGCGTTCTTCCCGCTCTACCCGCTGCTGTGGGCGCCGCTGACGGCACTGCCGGGGCCGGACACGCTGTGGGCGACGCTGCTCTCGTCGCTGCTTCTGGCGGCCGCGCTGTGCCTGCTCTACCGGATCACCGAGGGCCGCTACGACCGGGGCATGGCCCGGCGGACGGTGCTCTACCTGGCCTTCTTCCCGCTCTCGTTCGTGTTCTCGCTGCCCTATGCCGAGAGCCTGTTCCTGGTCTGCGTGCTGGGCGCCTTCGCGCTCACCTGGCACCGGCGCTGGTGGTTGGGCTGCGCCGTCGGTGCGCTGGCCGTGCTGGCCCGGCCGGTCGGGGTGGCGCTGATACCGGCCCTGGCTTGGCGCCGCTACAGGGAGCGCGGGCTGCAGCCGCGCGCGTACCTGCCGCTGCTCTTGCTGCCGGCCGCCGAGCTGGCGTTCTTCGTCTACCTGTACTGGCAGACGGGTGATCCGCTGGCCCACTTCCACGCCCAGGTGCGCGGCTGGGGCCGAGGCATCTCGGTGCTACCGGTGGTGGTGGTGCAGTCGCTGTGGGACACCATCAACAACGGCCACCTGCGCTTCCTGGTGCACATCGCGTTCACGCTGCTTTGGTGCGGGCTGTGGTACCACGCCTGGCGGCGGCTGCGGATGCCCGTGGAGTACCTGATCTTCGCGGCGCTGTTGATCCTGTTGCCGACCACCGGCGGGCTGATCGTCTCGATGGGGCGCTTCGGCATGGTCGCCTTCCCACTGTTCTGGGCGCTGGCCGACCTGGGCCGCGACGAGCGGGTGGACACCGCCATCAAGATCGCCTTCCCGCTGATGATGGCCACGCTGGTGTTCATCACTTTCGGGCCGCGCACGTTCACGCCGTGAGCGCTTGACACGCCATCAGCCGCGTGTACCTTGGAGTCACAAGCTGTCCTGGAGAGGGCAAGCGGGGTGAGCATAACGGCGGTTCAGCGGGGGCCTGGGAGCGGGCCCCCGAGAACTTTAAGCACTGCCGGCGCCGCCAGAACGACGAAGGGCCCGCCGCGTGGCGGGCCCTTCGTTGTCTGCGCAGTCCCGACGAGTCGGGTCTACATCATGTCCGGCATACCGCCGCCCATCGGAGCAGCAGGGTGCTTCTCCGGGGCTTCCGCCACGATCGCCTCTGTGGTGAGGATGTTCTTGGCGATGGAAGCGGCGTTCTGCAGTGCCGAGCGAGTCACCATGGCCGGGTCGATGATGCCCGCCTTGACCATGTCGACGATCTCGCCGGTGTCGACGTTCAGCCCCTGGCCAGCCTTGGCGTGGCGGACGTCGTTGACCACGACCGAGCCCTCGAGGCCGGCATTCTCCGCCAACTGGCGAAGCGGCTCCTCGAGCGCACGCTCGACGATCTTGGCACCGGTCTTCTCGTCGCCCTCCAGCTTCTCGGCCGAGACGGCCTTGATGGCGTGGAGCAGCGCGACTCCGCCGCCCGGCACGATG
>JAWVEC010000365.1:0-3606 GCA_033856975.1 Gaiellales bacterium | reverse complement strand
CGCCGGCATCGACGGCGAGAAGCGTGGTACCGCGGCCGGGCAGCGCGACGAAATGGTCGCCCCCGCCCGGCGCGGTCGTGCCCACTCCGCCGATCACGGGGCCCGAGGGTGCACCGCAGTCGCAGGCGCGAGCGGCGGTGGCCGGCGCCGACAGGGCGATCACCATCAACGCTGCTGCTGCCAACCACCGTCTCATCGCACTCCTCCAGATCGGGGAACGACCGGACTACGGAGCAGGTGGCCAGACGCGTCCCGGGCTATTCTGCGGCGATGCCCGAGATCGATCCCCAACAGGCCGCCGAGCGCGTCAAGAAGCTGATCATCGTCGGCGACAACCGCCTCAAGCAGGGCGGCGCAGACAAGTACGCAAAGGCGCGCGGGACGTTTCAGCAGGCGCTGCGGATGGCCGAGGAGGCCGGCATCGCCGACCGCTTCCGTCCCTTCATCGAGCGGCGGCTGGAGAGCATCGAGCAGTTGTCCGGCGGGTCGTAGGCGCCAGCAGCTCGGACAGCTCGGCCCGCTCCGGCGGGCGCAGCCACAGCCGCTTGACCCGGCCCTGGGGATCGATGAACAGCACCGTCGGCACGGTGCGGACTCCGGCCGACAGGGCGTGCATCTCGATCACCACCGCCTCGTCGCGGTGCGGTGCGACGGCGGCCGCAAGCCGGTTCAGCGATACGCGGCAGGCCGAGCTGTACGGCGACGAGTACTGCACCAGCACGCCGCGGGGCGGAAATCGCTCCAGCCCCAGCAGCTCGGGCGTGTAGACGGACGGCAACACGTACTCGCGCGGACGCCAGGTGCGCGCGCTCGCCACCAGCGCAGCGCTCGCGCTCAAGCCCGCCCCTCCGATCAGCAGCACGCCCGGGTCAACCATCGCCCCCAGAGGATACATCCGCAAGCAGCTGCGCGATGCGTGCGGCCTGGCGCGTGATCGAGTGCTGTTCGGCAACCGCCACCGCAGCCGCGCAGGGCAGCTCGATCTGGGCGGCACGCCGCATGCCGGCCGCGATCGAGTCGACATCCAGCGGATCGACCAGCACGCCGCACTCCTCGGTGACGAACTCGGGCGGACCGCCGACCCGCGTGGCCACCACCGGCCGGCCGCACGCCAGCGCCTCCAGCAGCGCCTGTCCCTGCGGCTCGACCAGGCTTGGCTGGCAGTAGACGTCACAGCCGGCGTAGAGCTCGGCCATCAGCTCGGGCCGCACGCGGCCGGCGAACGTGACGCCGGCCGGCGCCGACTCCCGCAGCCGCTGCTCGAGCGGACCCGATCCGGCGATCGTCAGGCTGCTGCCCTCGCCGATGGTGGCGAACGCCTGCACCAGGCGGGTCACGTTCTTCCGCTCGATCAGGCTGCCCACGAACAGAAACCGCACACCCGCCCCGTCCGAACGCGGCGACGGGCGAAACAGTGCGGTGTCGACGCCGCAGTCGATCACCTCCAGGCGAGCCGGCGTGGCCGGAAGCCGCTGGGCGAGATGCGCCGAGACGCAGACCACGGCCCGCGCCCGCCTGATCACGCGTCGCGTCAGCAGCGCCACCAGCGCGTTGCCGCGCGCGTTGGCGACGTCGCGGCCGTGGGCCGTGACCACGAACGGCACCCCGCTCAGCACCGCCACCAGCCCGGTCGGCACGAGGAAGTGGGCGTAGACCACGTCCGGCCGCCGCGTGGCGACCAGTGCACGCGTCCGGCGCAGCAGCCCCAGGTAGGCCAGCGGCGTGCGCAGTGGCCCGCGGCGGCCCGCCGTCAGAACGGCCTCGTCCACCTCGTGGCCGCGCGCCCGCAGCGCCTCGGCCAGCCGCTGCACGAACACGCCGTACTCCGGCCGCGGCGGGCTGGGATACATGTTTGACAGGAGCAGGATGCGCACGTCGGCGCGAAGCCTAGATGGTCACGCTGGGGAGCCCTCGAGCTTGCGCTCCGACCGTCGCCGGCCGGCCTCCGAGAGCACGATCAAGAGCAGCGACGCGGCGATGATCAGGCCGCCGATGGCGACCGTCTGCGGACGCAGGTACGGCGTGCGGGCATTGTTGTAGAGGTAGGTCGGGAACGTGTTGTGACCGGGCGGCACCAGGAAGTTCGCGATCGCCACCTCGTCGAACGAGATCGTGAACGCGATCACGAACGACGAGATGATGGCGGGCAGGATCAGCGGCACGGTCACCCGGTAGAAGGCCGACAGCGCCCCCGCTCCCAGGTCGCGCGCCGCCTCGCCGATCGACGGATCGAGCGTGTTCAGCCGCGGCAGGATCACCAGCACGCCGTAGGGCACCGAGATCAGGACGTGCATCGCGAGCAACGCGGTCAGCGAGGGCTTGAGTCCGATCTGATGCAGCAGGATCAGCATTCCGACGCCCAGCACCACGTAGGGCACGACCAGCGGCAGCATGATCAGGGCGATCATGAAGCCCCGCCCCACCAGACGGCGAGCCGACAGCGCGAGCGCGGCCATCACCGCCAGCAGCGACGCCGCCAGGCCGTTCACGGCCGCCAGTCCCAGGCTGCGCTTGAGCGCCGATACCAGCAGGTCGTTGTTGAGGGCGGCGTCGTACCAGCGGGTGGTGAAGCCCTTCAGCGGCAGCACCGGCGAGTTGTTGTCGTTGAACGAGAAGATCACCAGCACCGCCAGCGGCAGGTACAGAAACAGCACCATGAACACGAAGTAGCCGCGCAGCACAACCCGCGCCAGCCTGCTTGCGGCCGCGTTCATGACTGCTTCTCCCCGCGCAGGTCGGCGGTCAGGTAGCGGCTGGAGACCGCGATCATCACCAGCACGACGATCATCAGCCACATCGCCAGCACCGAGCCGAAGTTCCAGCGGTTCTCGCCGGTGAATGCGTTCTGGATGAAGTTGCCGAACATGAGATCGTTCGGCCCGCCGACCAGGTACGGGGTGATGTACTCACCGGTGGTCGGGATCAGCACGAACACGAAGGCGGCGATCACGCCCGGCAGGCTGAGCGGCAGCGTGACGCGCAGGAACGAGGTCAGCCGTCCGGCACCCAGGTCCTGCGCGGCCTCCAGCAGCCGCACGTCCAGGTTGTCCAGCACGACGAAGATCGGCAGCGCCACGAACGGGATCCAGGAGTAGGCCAGCACCAGTCCGATCGCGAACCGGCTGTGGTAGAAGAAGGTGACCGGGTTGTTGGTATCGACCAGCCCGACCCACTCGAGCAGCGAGTTGACCGTGCCGTGGCCGGGCAGCATCACCGTCCATGCGTAGATCCGCAGCAGGTAGCTGGTGAAGAACGGCGCCAGCATCACCATCAGCAGCGTGTAGCGGTGGCGACGGGCGACGAACGCCAGGAAAAACGCCAGCGGGTAGGCCAGCACCACCGCCGACACCGAGACGATCAGGGTGATCTTGATCGAGAGGATGAAGCGCTGGAAGTAGACCGACTCGGGGCCGCTGTGCAGGAATGGCAGGAACCCCTTCCAGTCGCTCCAGCTGTAGCTGATCGGCGGGTAGACGACATTGGTCTTGAGGCCGACGCTGTAGAGCCCGATCAGGATCACCGGGAACACCAGCAGCGTCAGCAGGTAGACCGCCACCGGCACGCCCAGCCAACCGCGGCCAGGAGCGCGGAAGCTGCGCCGACCCG
>JAWVEC010000364.1:0-3841 GCA_033856975.1 Gaiellales bacterium | reverse complement strand
GGGCATGACGCTACTGGGACGCCCGATCGATCGCGAGGGCACCCCTTGGCAGGTCACGATGGTCTGCCGGACTGCCACGGAGCAGGATGACGAGATGCGTCTGCTGCTCGAGGTGACCGATGTGATCGGAGACAACCGGCGCCAGGCCGACCGGCTCGAGATGCGCGCCTCCGTCACCCTGAACGCGATCGATTGCGAGAATCTCAATCCCGGCGACGAGGTGCGCGGTGAGCTCGTGAACCTGTCGCAGAGCGGCTTTGCCGTCACCGCGATGAGCCCGTTGCGAGCCGGCGACCGGCTGCGGTTTCGCTGTCGCTTCATGGAGGGCGCGATCGACGGCGAGGCCCGCGTGGCATCGATCCGGCGCGTCGACGGCCAAGCCAAGATCGGCTGCTGGTTCACCAGCATCGAGCCCGAGCCGGCACAGGTGATCGAGCGGGTGCTCGGTCGCGGCGCGGCGACCGCACCCGCGAACAGCTACTCGGCGCTGCGCGCCATGTTCGACCAGTCGCGCTAAGAACTGGTTTCAATCGGTCGCCCGAACTCGACCAGCACGGCCCCCGAGCCAGCGGCGAGCGAGAGCAGGCGATGGTCGAACCGGTACGTGATCGCGCCGCCCGACGCGTCGATCCGGGTCACCGTCCCATTGTCGGTGTTCCCGACCCACAGCAGGCCGTCGCTGTAGGAGACGACGCGCGCGCCGCGCGCGGTCGGGTACTGGTCGACCACGTTGCCGTTGGCGTCCACCTTGTACACCACGCCCCTGAGGGTGTCGGCCGTCCAGCCGAAGCCGTCACCGGCCGCGACCGAGTAGTTCCGGCCCTCGGTCGCTCCCCGCACGACATCGTTCGTGACCGGATCGATGCGGTTGATGTCGCCGAACGTTCCGGCCGTCCAGATCGTGCCGTCCGGCTCGGTCGTGAGGGCGTAGCTGCCGTGCAGGCCGACCATGCTCCGCTCGATCCGGCCTGTGGCCGGATTGAGCCTGACCAGGATCCCGTTTCCTCGATCCGCCTCGGGACGGGTGACCCACAGCGAGCCGTGAGACAGCACCACGCCGACCGAGCCGCCGCGGCCGGGGAGCAGCGTGAAGCTTCGCAGGCGATGGCCGTCGGTGGCGTCAACGGCGATGACGGCGCCGCCATGCTCGTCGGTGATCCAGAGCGTGTTACCGGCGACGGTGTATGACCCCACGTCAGCGATGGGAGAGCGGAACCGGTGGATCACTCCTCCGCTGACCGGGTCGACCTCCACGAACGACGGCGGCGCGGCGTCGAACACCCAGAAGCTGGCACCTTCGTGGAACACCGCGACCGGCGCCCGCACGTCCGAGATCGAGATGTGACCGTGCGCCACCCCGCCGCGGGCATCAAGTAGCTCGATCCCCGGCCGGACGCGGATCCGCTGCGGGGCTGGCTGGGGCGATGAGGGAGACGCGGACGTGCCCGCCGGCGAGTGAGCCGGCGCCGCGCGACCCGGCAGCAGCAGTGCGCCGCCCACCAGCGTGACCGTCGCCGCGGCGGCCACTGCGGTTGTGCACCTTGGCTGCATCACGTCCCTAATCTACGCCTGCGGATGGTGCTGGCCGCGGCCGCCGCCGGCTGATTGACGCAACGCCCCGCGGGGCGTAGGTTGGCCGAGCCGGCTCTGTTTCACTGCCCGACTCCGGCCAGCGCGGGCACCAAGGAGTACCTGATGCACGGCACGATACGGCACTACGCCAGCAGCGAGCTCGCCGACCAGCTGGCCGCGCGCTCCGACGAGGTCGAGAGCCTGATGTCGAACGTCCCCGGGCTTCGCAGCTACCACCTGATCCGCACCGAGGACGGCTGCGCCAGCGTCACGGTGTGCGACGACCAGGCGGGCACCGACGAGTCGACGCGGATCGCCGGCAACTGGATCCGCGAGAACCTGCCCAACCTCGCGCCCACAGCTCCCGACATCTCGAGCGGCGAGGTGATCGTGCAGGCCGGCAGCACAGTCCGCGCCTGAACCCGACCGGCAGGCGGCGGGGCGTCGCCGCCCCGCCGCCTGCACATCTCACGTCACCGGCACGGGCAGCGTTGTTCCCTCGACCAACCGAGAGGAGCCGCCTTGACCACCCTCAGCTACCACGCGCTGTCCCCCACCCTGGCCGCGCAGGCCCGTCGCACGGCGTTCGATGCCGGCAACGCGGTCACGGCGATCGCCGATGACGCGCCGTTTCCCGTGCGTTGCTGTCTGCGCGACGCGAGCGCCGACGAGCAGGTCGTGCTGCTGAGCGCCCAGCCATCCACCGCGGCCAGCCCCTACGCCGCGCCGGGCCCGATCTACCTGCACCGGGAGGCCTGCGAGGGATACCGCGGGGACGGCAGCGTGCCCGAGATCCTGCGCAGCCGGCTGCTGTCGGTGCGCGGCTTCGACCCGGCTCACATGATGACCGGCACCGAGGTGGTGCCGGGAGAGCGGTTCGAGCAGGCCGCACGGCGGCTGCTGGCGATCGAGGGCACGGCCTACCTCCACGTGCACTTCGCCGGCGCCGGATGCTACGCGTGCCGGGTCGAGCCCACCGCCTAAGATCTCGCCAGAGCCTGCTCGACCAGGCGCTGGAAGTGCTGGATCAGATGCTCACTCGAGAGCATCAGCCGACCGTGGTCGAGGCCGCCCGACGCGGCGGCGCGCTGGATCGACTCGACCAGGTCGCGGTCCTCCGATCCGACCTGATCGCCGAACGCCATCAGATCGCGGATCTGCTGATCGTCGGCGGTCTCGTCGAACAGGTAGTCGGTGATCGTCAGCGTGCGGCCGGCATCCAGCGGCACGAACATGAACACCGCCGCGTTGGGCGGCCCGGGCAGCGCGTTGATCGTGAATGTCGGCCACAGATAGTGGAAGTGCGCGGATCCGGCGGCCGCGCCGCTGGGCCAGTACGGCGGAGTTCCGCCGCCCTCCTGGACGTCGTCACGCACCCGCGCGACCTGGCTGGATGACCAGCCGTCCGATGACAGCATGTAGGCATCCGGGTCGACGTCGATCATCTTCGAGAAGCTGGGATGCGCGGTCGGGCAGTGGTAGCACTCGAGGAAGTTCTCGACCACGGCCTTCCAGTTGGCCGCCAGCTCCCACTCCACCCGCTCGCGGAACCGCAGGCCGTCAAAGCTGAACCCGCACCCCTCGAGCAGCGCCGGCAGGCCGCCCAGCACGTCGGCCAGCGGCGCTGCGTCCAGATCGCGGTTGACGAACACCAGCGGCCCCCAGGTGTCGACCGCCACCGGCAGCAGTCCCAGCTGTGTGCGGTCGAAGCCGGGCTCGAGCTGCGAGCGGGGCGCCGCCCGCAGACAACCGTCCATGCCGTACGTCCAGGCGTGGTAGGGGCATTGCAGCGTCTCGCGACGGCCCCTGCCCTGCGCCACCTCAGTCGCCCGGTGGCGGCAGATGTTGACGAACGCATTCAGCGAACCGGCCTGGTCACGCGTCACCACCACCGGCACCATCCCGGCCCGGCAGGTGAAGAACTGGCCCGGCTCGGCCACCCACTCGGCGACGCCGGCGTACTGCCAGGTATGGCCGAAGATCCGCTCCTGCTCCAGCGCAAATACGGCCGGATCGGCAAACCAGCTGAACGGGAGCGTGATTCCCTGGTCGAGCCGCGATCCCAGTTCGGTTGCGATTCTGGCAGGGTACCGGGTGTAATGCGGGACGGCAAGCCCCACGAGGCCGCTTATCATGCTAGACTGTTGAGCGAATCTAGGAACGTTCGTTCGGTTGCGCATCCCGCCTTCCTAACTCGTTCGTGAGGTATGTGGAGGGAGGTGTCGATTATGGCAACTGGAACCGTTAAGTGGTTCAACGACTCGAAGGG
>JAWVEC010000363.1:0-30215 GCA_033856975.1 Gaiellales bacterium | reverse complement strand
CGGCTTCCTGGTGTTGTGGACGGTGATGATGGCGGCGATGATGTTGCCTTCGGTGACACCGATGGCGACCATGTACCTGCGCGTGGCGGAGCGGCGGCCGACGCCGGCGCCGCTGCGGCTGGGCGGCCTGGTGACGGGCTACCTGGCGGCATGGCTCGGCTTCGGGCTGCTGGCCTTCGTTGCGTCCGACCTGGCCGGGCGGCTGGCCGAGCGCCAGCCGCGGGCCGCGGACTGGCTCGGCAGCGGCCTGCTGGCGGCGGCCGGGATCTATCAGCTGACGCCGGTCAAGGATCGCTGCCTCGCCCACTGCCGCTCGCCGCTCTCGCTGCTGATGCACGTCGGCAGCTACCGCGGCCGGCTTCGCGACATCCGCGCCGGGCTGTACCACGGCGGCTACTGCGTCGGCTGCTGCTGGGGGCTGATGGCGGCGCTGATCGCGCTGGGGGTGATGGATCTGCGCTGGATGGCAGCCCTGGCGACGGTGATCGTGCTGGAGAAGATCTGGCGTTACGGCCGCGCTCTGTCGTACGCGGTCGGCGTCGGCCTGCTGGTGTTGGCCGCGCTGGCACCGTCGCACCCCGGGCTGATCCCGGGCCTGCATGCGGCGCACATGATGTCCAGCATGTAGCGCGGCGCCCCGCGGGTTACCAGGTCTTGGGGCTCTGCCGTACCGGTGCGGCCGCGACGCGAGCGCGGGAGTCGACCACCACGCAGCCGTGCGGCAGTGCTATCACCGGATTCAGGTCGAGCTCGACCAGCTCCGGCAGGTCGTCTCCCATCGCCGAGAGCCGCAGCAGCAGATCGGCCAGCGCATCCGCGTCCGCCGCCGGCGCGCCGCGGAAGCCCTCCACCAGGCGTCCCGTCTTGCCGGCGTGGATCATCTCCTGGGCGTCGACGTCGGTGATCGGCGCGATCCGGAATCCGGCCTCGCCGATCAGCTCGGCCAGCACGCCGCCCGGCCCAAGCGCCACCAGCGGGCCGAACACCGGGTCCTGCACGATGCCCATCAACAGCTCGACGCCCTTCCCGATCATCGGCTGCACCACGACGCGGCCGCCGATCCTCTCGGCCGCCAGTGCGACCGCCTCCCGATCGGCCAGGTCGAGCTCGACGCCGCCCCGCTCGGTCTTGTGCGCTCCCGCCTCTGCCAGCTTGACGGCGACTGGCATCCCCAGCTCGACCGCCGCCGCCACGGCCTGATCGGCGGTCTCCGCAATCCGCTCGGGCACCATCGGCAGGCCGTAGCATTCGAGCAGCCGCCGCACCGTGGCGGGATCGAGCCAGCCTTCGCCGGAGCTGACGGCGTCCGTTACGATCGATCGTCCCTCGCGGGCGTCGATGCCCTTTGGCCTGCGGGTGGCTCCGGACGGACGCCGCAGCCACTCGGCCCGTTCGACCGCTCGCCCCAGCGCCCTCGCCGCCGACTCCGGGTATGCGAAGCCGGTCACGTGCGAGTCGTCGGCCGCGAGCGCGGCGGGGATGCCCTCGGCGGTCATCGCAACTGCCAGCACCGGCTTGCCCGATCCCGTGGCAGCCTGGGACAGCGCGACGGCCACCTGTGCGGCCGAGGCGGGTGCCGCGGGTGCGAACAGGGCGATCACCGCGTCGATGGCGGGATCCGCCAGCATGATCGGCAGCGCGGCGCCGAACGTGTCTGCGGTGGCCGAGCCGAGTGCGTCAACCGGATTGGCAACGCTTGCCTCTTCGGGTAGCAGCGCCTGTAGCTGCGCCTGGCCGTCGTCCGAGAGCGAGGGCAGCTCGAGTCCGGCCGCCTCGCAGGCGTCCGCGCAGAGGATGCCGAGCCCGCCGGCGTTGGTCAGCACGCCCACCCGGCGGCCCTCCGGCAGCGGCTGGCGCGAGAGCAGGGATGCCACGTCGAGCAGCTCCTCCAAGCTATCGGCACGCAGCACGCCGGCCTCGTGAAACAGGGCGTCGACGGCAGCGTTCGATCCGGCCAGCGCGGCGGTGTGGGAGCCGGCCGCGCGGGCGCCGGCCCGGCTGGTGCCGCTCTTCATCGCCAGCACCGGCTTGCGGCGGGCGACCCGGCGGGCGACGCGCGAGAACTTGCGCGGGTTGCCGAACGACTCCACGTACAGCAGCACCAGATGCGTCGCGTCGTCCAGTTCCCAGTACTCGAGCAGGTCGTTGGTCGATATGTCGAGCTTGTTGCCCACCGAGACGAAGGCGGACAGCCCCAGCCGGCGGGAAGCCGCGTTCTCGAGCAGCGCCAGGCCCAAGGCGCCGCTCTGCGAGGAGAAGCCGATCGTGCCGGGCGGAAACGAGCGGGGAGCGAACGTCGCGTTGAGGTGGGAGGCGGCGACCGAGATGCCGAGGCAGTTGGGCCCCAGCACGCGGGCACCGCGGGCGCGTGCCAGGGCGAGCAGTTCGGTCTGACGCTCAGCACCCTCGCGGCCGGTCTCGGCGAAGCCGGCCGAGATCACGCACAGCGCGCGGCAGCCCGCGCGCAGGGATTCCTCCGCCGCCTGCAACACGGCCGCGGCCGGGACGCAGATCACGGTCAGGTCGATCCGCTCGGGCAGCTCGGCCACCGATCGATACGCGCGCACGCCGCCGACCGGCTCTCCGCGCAGGTTGACCGGGTAGACGGCGCCGCCGAAGTCGGCCGCCAGCACGTTTCGAAACAGGGAGTTGCCGATCGTACCCACCCGCCGCGAGGCGCCCACCACGGCGATCGTCGTGGGCTCGAAGAACGGCCGCAGCGAGGCCACGGTGGCGAGGTGGTCGCGCTCGTCCACGCGCGCGGCGTACGCATCGGTGTGCGCGATCGCGAACCCCACCTCGACGGTGTCGTCGCGCACGGAACGGCTGACCTCGAACCCGGTGCGGCGAAACAGCGAGAGCATGGCGGCGTTGCCCGGCTCGACCTCGGCCACGAACCGGTCGACGTCGACCGCGGCGGCCATCTCCGCAAGCTGCTCCAGCAGCCGCGTGCCGACACCGCGGCCCTGTAGCGGGTCGTCGACCGCGAACGCGACCTCGGCGATCGCTGGGTCGCGCAGGCGTTCGAAGCTGCCCAGCGCGACCACGCGATCGTCAATCGTGCCAACCAGTGCGCCTCGCTCGTCGCTGTCTGAGTCCAGGTAGCGCTCCACCAGCGTGGCGTCCAGCGCCGGCGCGCCGCGGAAGCGCAGCCGCAGGCTCTCGTCCGACAGGCCGGCGAAGAAGGCCAGCAGCGCGTCCCCGTCAACCGGCTCCGGCCGGCGCAGCCGCAGCGTGCTTCCATCCCGGAGGATCACATCTCGATCGTGCGTCACGTCCTCCACCGCCTCTCGACCTGCACCCTATCGGCATGCGCCCCGCATCGGGCCGGGCGGGAGGCTCGCGATCGAGCGGTGGATGGTGCAGAATGCGCGTCAATCGACGAGTGGAGGAACCCGGCATGAGCGGTGACGGCGGCGTCAGCTGGCGGCTGGTCGGAGAGGAGCTCTCGAGCTGCAACTGCGCGTGGGGCTGCCCCTGCCAGTTCAACGCGCGGCCCACCCACGATCAGTGCGAGGCGATCGTGAGCGTGGCGGTGCACGAGGGCCACTACGGCGAGACGCCGATGAGCGGGGTGCGTTTCGTGCGCGTGTTCTGGTGGCCGGGAGCCGTGCACGAGGGCGGCGGCACGCGGCAGCTGATCGTCGACTCGGGGGCCGGCGCCGAGCAGCGCGACGCGATCGATCGGCTCGAGGCCGACCTCGACAGCCACCCCTTCTTCGGCATCTACGCCTCGATGACCCCGACCCGGTTCGAGACGACGACGGCGCCGATCGAGTTCGAGCTCGATCGCGAGGGCCGGCGGGCGCGGGTGATCATCGGCGACCTTGCCGAGGTGCACGTCGAGCCGATCCGAAATCCGGTCACCGGCCTCGAGCATCGCGCACGCATCGAGTTGCCGAACGGGTTCGAGTACAAGCTCGCCGAGATGGGCAACACGGTCAGCGCCCGCAGCCGCCTGGCCGAGCCGTTGGCGCTCGAGTTCGACAACAGCTACGCCCAGCTGGCGCCGATCGACTGGAGCGGCGTCCAGGGCTGACCGGGGCGCGGGCCAGGCCTACGCCGGCTCCCGCTCGTACGATCCCGGCGCCCACGCCCGGGTGCTGACCGCGATCGCGTTCCAGGCGTTGATCGCGACTATCAGGCCGATCAGGGCCGCAATCTCATCCGCGCTGAAGTGCTCCGCGACGCGGTCGTATTCCTCGGCCGGGACGTGGTCCGAGGCAAGCAGCGTGACCGACTCGGCGAAGGCCAGAGCGGCCCGCTCCCGGTCGCTGTAGAACGGCGTCTCGCGCCAGGCCGGCAGCGCGTAGATGCGCTGCTCGGTCTCGCCGATGGCGCGGGCGTCCTTGGTGTGCATGTCGATGCAGTAGCCGCAGCCGTTGATCTGCGAGGCCCGGATCCGCACCAGCTCGCGCAGGCGGTGGTTGAACTCGACCCGGTCGAGCTGCTTGGTGGCCGCCCGGTCGAGGTGCCCCATGGCGCGCGCGAAGTCGGCGCCGTGGCGGTCGAAGTCAAGCCGGACAGGGATTGGCGTGGTGTCTGTGTCATTGGTCATTCCAACAGCCTACTGCGAGAATGCACGGTGCTCGAGGGGTGGCCCGGGACGGTAAGCTGGGCCATGACGATCTGGCCGAACGGTGCCAAGGGAGCGGTCGCCTTCACGTTCGACTTCGATGCGGAGGAGGTCTGGATCGGCGACGATCCGGCCAACGCCGACCGACCCGGCGTGCTCTCGCAGGGCACGTACGGCGCGAAGGTGGCGGTGCCGCTGATCCTGGAACTGCTCGAGCGGCACGGCCTTCGCCAGACCTTCTTCGTCCCCGGCCGGGTGGCCGAGCGGCACCCCGATCCACCATCGGCCTGCTTCAGCAGCACGGATTCCGGTACTCGTCGAACTACATGGACGACATCCGGCCCTACCGGCACCCGGGGGCTCGCTGATCGAGCTGCCGATCCAGTGGCTGCTGGACGACGCGGCCCACTTCTGGTTCGGCGGCGGCCAGGACTGGACGCGGTCGATCTCTCCGCCGTCCGCCGTGCACGAGATCTGGGCGGCCGAACTGGACGGCATCGTCAAGCTGGGCGGGTGCTGCATCTTCACGATGCATCCCCAGGTGATCGGCCGTCCCCACCGGCTCGCCTTCCTTGACCGCTTCATCGGCGAGGTGATGGCGCGGGACGACGTCTGGATCGCGAGCGCTGCGGAGAGATCGTGCCGCCGCTGCCCAGCTCTGATCGCGCCGCCTCTCAGCTCGCCGCCCGGGCGTAGCTGTAGTGGGCCACCGCCGGCGAGCTGACAAGGCCGACGCACTCAAGGCCCGAAGCGCCGAGGTCGAGGTTCTCGAACAGGCGCTCGCCTCTGCCCAGCAGCGTGGGCGCGACATGGATCTCCATCTCGTCGACCAGGCCCGCCCTCAGGTACTGCTGGGCCGTCTCCGCTCCTCCACCGATGGTGACGTCGCGGCCGTCGGCGGCCGCCATCGCCCGTTCCAGCGCTGCCTCGATGCCGTCGGTGACGAAGTGGAAGGTGGTGCCGCCCTTCATCTCGAGCGGCTCGCGCGGATGGTGGGTGAGCACGAAGACGGGCGTGTGGTACGGCGGATCCTCTCCCCACCAGCCGTCCCAGCTCTCGTCCCCCCACGCCCCGCGGATCGGCCCGAACATGTTACGGCCCATGATGGTGGCGCCGACGTTGACCTTCCACGCGCCGGCGCGCTCGTCGTCGAGGCCCGTCTCACCGCCCTCGCCGCCGTGCTCGTCGCGGAAGCTGCGGGTCGCAAACGCCCACTCGTGCAGCGCCATGCCGCCCTCGCCGAGCGGGTTGTCGAGGCTCTGGTTTGGGCCTGCGACGTAGCCGTCGACTGACATCGTGATGCTGAGCCTGAGCTTTGCCATGTTGAGCCTCCGCTGGGTCGGTGTGCACATAGGACGGCCGCGGTCCGCGGAAATCATCGCTCATGCCGATGCTGGAGGCGCGGGTAGGCTGTCGGCGATGCTCGAGCTGCGACCCAACTGTGAACGCTGCGATCGCGACCTGCCACCGCGGGCCGACGCCCGCATCTGCAGCTACGAGTGCACGTTCTGCGTCGAGTGCGCCGAGGTGGCGCTGGAGAACGTGTGCCCGAACTGCGGCGGCGGGTTCGTCCCGCGGCCGATCCGGCCGCAGCGAGCCTGGCGCGAGACGACCGGCCTGGTCAACGACCCCGCCGGCACCCGCCGCCGGACTCCGAGCTACAGCGAGGCGCAGATCCGGGAGCTCGTGCAGCAGCTGCGCGACGTCGCTCCCCGCGATCGGTAGATGGTTGTCGATTCCGGCCCCGCCGGTTCGTCTACCTGATGCAAGCGGCCAACCGGCCGCTGATCCACGAGGAGGAGACGCGTCATGTCCGATGTCACCGTGAAGCGGATCGAGGAGTTCGACACCCCCAACGACGGCGGCTTCTGCCGCGCCCGCGCCAGCCTGGGCGTGAGCGCGTTTGGGCTCCAGGTCGAGAACTTCCCGCCGCACTTCGAGCACCACCCCGAGCACGACCACACCGACGACGGGCAGGAGGAGGTCTACACCGCGCTGTCCGGGGCGGCAACGCTGCACGCCGGTGGCCGCGAGTACCGGCTCGAGCCGGGAGTGTTCGCCCGCATCGGCGCCGGCGAGCGGCGCAAGGTGACGACCGGCGATCAGCCGGTGCAGCTGCTGGCCATCGGCGGCACGCCCGGCGCGGCGTATTCGGCGCCGTCGTTCACCGATCTGGGTGCGGCGATGCCGGGCTGAGCACGAGCACGGCTGGGGCGGTGAGCTTGGGCGGTCGCCCCGGCCGCGGATTGATACTGTCCGCGGCCATCGACTCGACCAGCGGATATCACCGGCGGCCGAACCCTCTCCGCGGCTCCCAGGACGCGGCTGTCGTCAGCCTCTCATACCTGTTCGCGTTCGGCGCCGCCGCCGCGCTGATCCCGTTCGTCTCGATCTACTACAAGAGCATCGGGTTCGGTGCCGGCACCATCGGCTGGCTGATCGGCCTGCCGCTGCTGGTGAACGTGGTCGCCGCGCCGCTGTGGGGTGGAGTCGCCGACGCGACCCATCGCCACCGGGTCGTGTTGGCGCTGGCGGTGGGCGGTGCCGCCGCGCTGGCCGGGCTGATCGCAATCTCGCACCGGTTCTGGATCCTGCTGCTGATCGTGCTCCTGCATGCGGCGGTGTACGCGCCGGTCATGTCGCTGATCGACAACGGCGCGCTGATCCTGCTCGCGGGGCGGCCGGCGGACTACGGCCGGTTCCGGTTCTGGGGCACCGTCGGCTGGGGAGTCTCCGCGCTGGGCGTCGGCTGGCTGGTGTCGGCCCAGGGCGCGCGCTGGATCTTCGCCGTGTACATCGCGCTGATGGTGTGCCTGCTTGTCTGCGCTGTGCGCCTCCCGGTTGGAGAGCGCCCCGAACACGGGCGCTTCGGCGACCGGATCGCGCTGCTCGCGCGCGACGGCCGGATGTGGATGTTCTTGGGCGTAGCGTTTCTGGGTGGGATCGGCATCAGCATGGTCAACGCGTACCTGCCGCTGTACCTGAACGGGATGCACGCCACCGGTCTGGTCGGCGTCGCGCTGCTGATCGCGACCATCAGCGAGATGCCGGTGATGCTGCTGGGACGCAGGATCCTGATCCGGATCGGATTTGGCCGTGCCTTCGTGCTGGCGCTGATGCTCTACGGCGTCCGCGCGCTAGCACTCTCGCTGGCGCATACGCCGTGGATCGTGCTGGCGCTGCAGCTGCTGCACGGCCCCACCTTCGCGCTGATGTGGCTGGCCGGAGTTGCCCTCGCGCGCGGGCTGGCTCCGGCCGGCATCGGCGCCACCGCCCAGGGCCTGTTCGCCAGCGTCAGCAACGGGCTGGGCGGCGCCTGCGGCGCCGTTCTCGGCGGCTGGGTCTACGGCACCGCGGGGCCGGCGGCGACGTTCCGGGTGGCAGCGTTGATCCTGGCCGTGGTGGTGCCGGTGCTTGCGATCGTCGGCGGCCGTCCGCGCCGCCGGGCGCTCGGCTAAGCCGGTTCTCGAAAACCGTTCACGCGGCAACCGGCTATCCATTGTGGGGTCGTGACCGATCCCCGCCAGCTGGCGCACCGACTCTTCAGCAAGGACGGCTGTGATGAACGACAAGGACAGTGGAACCACCCGCCGCGGCTTTCTCGGCGTCGCGACGGTCGGATTGGGAGCGACGATCGGCGGCGTGATCGCCGCCCCGGCCGTGGGCTACGTGCTCGCACCGGCCGCTCAGGAGACGACCTTCAAACCGGTCGCGCTGGGGCCGGTCGGCAGGTTCACCTCGGAGTCCGGCTTTGCGCCGACCGCCGCTCCGTACGCCGAGGACGCCGCCCAGCCGCTCGTCTCCAGCGGCCTGGCATACGTTCACCACACCGGACGCTCCAGCCGTGACTGGCTGGCCGCCGACGCCATGTTCGTCGTCTTCTCGAACCGCTGCACCCACGTCGGCTGCCCGGCTCAGGCCAACGGCGCAGGCTTCGCCTGCCCCTGCCACGGCAGCGCCTTCGATCAGCAGGGCGCCCGCATCGCCGGCCCGGCGGTGCGCCCGCTCGACCGGTTCCAGTGGGAGATCAGAAGCGACGGCAACCTCTGGATCACCCAGCGCTGGAGCGTCCTGATCGAGCGGGGCCAGGCGCGGTACTTCCCGGTCAAGTCGCCGGGCCAGCCGCTCAACGGCCAGCTTCCCAGCATCGTCGCGGACATCTCGTACCCGCCGGTGACCTACACCCACGGAGCTGTCCCAACGACTGGGTGAATCGTTAGCTAGTTCGTCTTGAACGGATCGAGGTAGACGTCGTCGATCGTCCAGTCTCCGCCCGAACCGACGGGGGTGAACTGGAAGGAGACGTCGGTGCTGCCGTCACTCACCAGCGGCAGGCTGAGCAGGTTGACGACGACAGGGATCTGCGTGGTCGGCTGCCAGTCGGATCCGGCGTTGACGAGCGCGACCGGCAGCGTCTGCTGCTGGCCGAGCAGGCCGGTGAACTGCACGGATACCTCGAGGCTGGACAGCGGTGAGCCGGAGTTGTGCGCGAACAGGCGCAGAGTCGGGCTCAGCAGGCTGACGCACGCCGGGTCGCTGGTGGCCGTGCCGCTGTCACCGAGGCTGAGGGCATGGGAGTCGCCGTCGCGGCGAACGTAGAACGACTCGTTGTCCGACACCACCTGCGCCCCTCCGTCGAGCGACCAGGCCGATGCCTGTCGCTCGAAGCCGCCGTTTGGCAGCAGCCCGTAGTAGGCGGGGTCCCCCCAGGGAAGGAACGGCTGAGAGAGGTCGGCGGTTCCACAGCTGGAGGACGTGTCCGCCTGAGCAGGGCCCGCCGGCACCAGCATGCAGAGCGCCGCGGCGGTCGCGGAGAGGCTGAGTATGAGTCGTCGTCGCATCGGATTCCACCTTCCAGGGTGGGGGAGGATCTCATTGGGCGATGAAGAAATAGCGCGGCGGAGAGCTCAAAACGTCACCCTTTTTAGGGATTCTGGTCAGGTGCGAAATTGGGGCTCAAGTTTTGATTCAAACTGCCGATAAGCCGGGCGTGTCGACGGTCGAGATTTCAGACGCAGCCGTGTCGGACGTGGAGGTGGTGGATGTCGATCCACTGCTGGAGGAGTCCCGGAATCGGCCTTCCTCACCGCTCACTCGCCACGAATGGCTGGCCGCCAGCCTGAGCGCCGGCGGCTACGTGATCGCCGCCGTTGCGATGCTGGTGGGGTTCGGCGTCGGACTGTCGGACATCCGCCTGCCGGTGGCCGCGTTCTTCATCGTCGCCTACACGATCGTCTCTCGCGTCGAGTTCGAGATCGGCACTGGAGCCGCCGTCCCGACCGAGATCGTGCTCGTCCCGATGCTCTTCGTGCTGCCGCCAGCGGTCGTCCCTGTGGCGGTCGCCCTGGCATACATGGCGGGGGCGGCGCGGGACATCGCCAGCGGAAAGCTTCGCCCCCAGCGACTCCCGGTCGTGCTGTCGACGTGCTGGCACGCGATCGGCCCGGCGTTCGTGATCGCGATGTGGGCGCCGCGACAGCCGAGCTGGCACGATCTGCCGCTGTACGGCGCCGCGCTGCTCGCTCAGTTCGGGTTTGACCTGGTCAGCTCGCTGGCTCGTGAATCGCTCGGATTCGGCGTATCCCCTGCCGCCGTCCTGTCCTTCCTGCGGTCGGTGTTCCTCGTCGATGCGCTGCTGGCCCCGGTCGGGCTGACGGCGGCGTTCGTGATCGCGCCGCATCCGCTGGCGCTGCTGGGAATCCTGCCGCTGGCCGGCCTGTTGTGGGTGTTTGCAAACGACCGGCACGAGCGGATCGACCAGGCGCTGGCGCTCAGCCACGCCTACCACGGCGCCAGCGACCAGGCGCGCCGCGACGGCCTGACGGGCGTCCTCAATCGTCTCGGCTGGGACGAAGCGCTGACGACCGCCCAGCAGGACATGCTCGATACCGGACAGCCGGCCTCCGTGGTCGTAATCGACGTTGACGGGCTCAAGGCGGCAAACGACCTGCGCGGACACGAGTTCGGCGACGCCGTGATCAGATCGCTGGCGCGGGTGCTCTCGCACACCGTCCGCGAGCAGGACGTGGTCGCCCGCACCGGCGGCGACGAGTTCGCGATCCTGCTTCCCAGCTGCGGTGAAGCCGAATCCGAGCTCGCACTCCGACGCCTGACCGACGCGATGCGGCGACAGCGCGTCGGGGGAATGCCGCTCGCCGCCTCGGTCGGAAACGCCACCTGCGCGCCCACGGGTGACCTGCGCGCAACCCTCAGGGCCGCCGACTCCCGCATGTATCGCGCCAAGAGCCACCGCACGGGCCGCAGCCCGTTGCTGCCGGTCGACCGCCGCGCACGGTAAGCACGAACGCCGTCCTATCTACGACGTTTGACCCGATCGCAGCGGCAGCGTGCCGGCCAATGTTCGCAGCGGTCGCACCGCCCGCTCGCCTGGTGAAGCGTCCATACCAGCAGGAGCGAGAGGCAGATCGCGACCATCAGGGCCGCGGCCGGATCGAACGTCAGTCCGCCGCCACCGTCGCCCGCGTGGCGCTGAGTGTACTGGTGCCAGAAATGGGTGTACGGCATCCCTGCCCGGGACGCTACCGCGCCCAGTGGTCACGGGCAGGAATCTCAGCTCACCGACACCTCCGCCTGCCGGGTGTGTTTGAGGCAGATGAGACCGCGTGGCCGGTTCCATTGCCCCGCCACTCCCACCCGGTGTAAGGTTGCCGCCATTGTCGCGCTGAGCGGCGTTTTCACCCCTTTTGGGAGGTACGATGTCCGACTCCGCACCCACGATCGCGGTTGAGCGATCGACCGCGATGGCAGTCGCAGAACGGCAGAAGCTCCAAAAGAGCCTACGCAGTCTCGACATGCTGTTCTTCACGATCTGCGCACTGGTTGGTCTGGACACGCTCGGACAGGTGTCGAGCTGGGGAGCTCAGACGTTCACCTGGCTGATAGTGGTGGCGGTCTTTTTCGTTCTTCCCTACGCGCTGATCATGGCCGAGCTTGGCAGCAGCTTCACCCAGGAGGGCGGGCCGTATGAGTGGATGAAGCTGTCGTGGGGCCGGTTCTGGGCCGGCATCGGAGCGGTCCTGTACTGGGTCACGAACCCGCTCTGGGTTGGTGGCTCGCTGGCGTTCATCTCGACGGCGGCGTGGAGCGACAACATCTCCACGATCGGCACCGGCACCATCGGCGACTACGCCTTCAAGGCGATCTTCATCTGGATCAGCATCGGCGTGGCGATCGTGTCGTTGCGCCGTGGCAAGTGGATCCCCAATGCCGGGGCGATCGTTCGCATCGGCGTGCTCGCGTTCTTCTCGGTCACCGTTCTGATCTACGCAATCGAGCACGGCGTACACGGCTACTCCGTCCACCAGTTCGGGCCGAGCACGGCGGTGTTTCTCGGGTTGGTGCCGCTGCTGCTGTTCAACTACGTCGGATTCGAGCTCCAGAACGGCGCCGCCGAGGAGATGATCGATCCGCAGAAGGACGTGCCGAAGTCCGTCGCCCTGAGCGGAGTGGTGACCGTGCTTGCCTATTCCATCCCGATCTTCGGGATCCTCGCGGTGCTGCCGGCCAGCAGCATCAGCGGCATCGGCGGCTTTCTCGACGCCGTCCACAAGACCTTCAGTGTGTACGGCGGAGCGCAGAACTTCATGGTCGACCTGATGGCGCTGGGATTCATCTTTGCACTGGTCACATCCGGCAGCGTGTGGATGATGGGCTCTGACCGGATTCAGGCGGTCGCGGCGTATGACGGCGCCTTCGTCGGATGGTTTGGCGTCTTCAACAAGTTCTTCGGTACGCCGGTGCGGGTGAACGTCATGTCGGGCGTCGTATCGACCATCTTCATGGTCGCCGCCGAGCACTTCGCCACCGGCTCCAACGCGAGCACGTTCACCGTCGTTCTGTACCTGGCGACATCGACGACGCTGCTCTCGTACCTGCTGATCTTCCCGGCGGTTATCAAGCTCCGCTACAGCCATCCAGACGTCCACCGGCCCTACCGGCTGCCGTTCGGAATGGCGGGAGTCTGGGTCTCGGGTGTGCTCTGCACGGCGTGGATGCTGCTCGGTTCGTGGGCGGCAATCTTCCCCGGCACCATCGACGAGTACGTCTTCAACCTCCACTACAGCGTGCCGGACGCCTACGGCGTTTCCCGCGCACGATTCGAAGTGTTCACGCTGGGCACACTCGGCGTGGTCGTGGCCTTTGGTGTAGTTGGATACCTGCTTGGCAAGCCTGTGCGCGACCAGCAGGTGGACGTGCCACTTGCAGCATTTCAGCCTGCCAGCGGCGACTGAAGGTTCCAGCTGATCGAAGGGTCGGAGTGCGTCCTGCGGCTCCGGCCCTTCAGCTGATCAGCTACGCGGAATCGCGCCGGCGGGTCGCGAGACGCTGACGCCGGCAGCTCGCCGCTTGGTCGGCACCGCCCGCTGCACGATCTCGACCGTGACGCCGTCCGGGTCGCGCACGTAGAACACCAGGCTTCCGGCCCAGTCCGAGCCGTCCTCGGGCAGCGGCACCGGCGGTGACAGCGGCTTCGCCCCGGCGCCGGCCAACCGCTCGTAGACGGCCTGGGCGTCGTCGACGCCAAGGCCGATGTGGATGCCGCCCGCTCTCGACAGGCGCTGGGTGATCGGCCGCACCAGCACAGCGGTCTCGTACTGCAAGAGCTCCAGCACACGCGATCCGAGCTCAACATCCGCGTAGCTGACGACCGTGCCGGCAACGCCGGTCATGCGTTCGATCAGGGCGGGATCGATCTGGCCGCGATCGAGCACGGTCACGCCCAGCAGGCCCTCGTAGAACTCGAGCGAGCGGTCGAGATCGGCCACCGAGATCGAGACGTGGTCGATGCCGAGCACGGTCGGCCGCGCGCCGCGCAGCCTGGCCGGCACCCGTTCGCGGCGGGTCACGTCGTGCAGCGTCTCGCCACGGCGGATCAGCTCCGCCTCGCCACCGCTGACGAGCACGGAGGCGGGCCGCGCGATCGAGTTGAAGTTGCCTGCCAGCGCCTCCTCATAGGCGCCGGTGGCGAGGAACGCGATCACATCACCCTCGGCGATCCCCGACGGCAGCAACGCGGACGGCGTGATCGTGTCGAAGCCGCAGCTGATCCCGGTCACGTCCACCTCGGCCGGGTCGCCCGAAACCGGCTCGACGCACACCGGTTGCCAGCGGCTGTGCTCCCACGTCGTGTCGCTGAGAAACACCTCAGAGCTGTCGCACGCCACCCATGTGCGCGGCACCGGCACGGTCTGGCGCTTCACGTTCAGAACCGTCGCCAGGTGCAGCCCCGCACTGCCGTAGATGGCGCGGCCGGGCTCGACCTCGAGCGCGATGCCTTCGAGCTCGAGGCCGCCAGGCCGCAGCCCCTCAACCAGCCCTTCGGCTATCGCCGCGGCATACCCCGCCGGTGTCGGCTGATCTTCGGGTGGCCGCCGCAGCGCCAGGCCGGTCGGGTCGCCGGCGAAGGAGTAGCCGCCGCCCAGATCGATCTCACGCGGCGTCCAGCCGTCCAGCGCCTCGCTCAGACGCACGATCAGCCCACCCAGCCGCTGCGCGTGCAGCCGGAACGGCTCGGCCGAGGAGGTGTGGCGGCCCAGGTGTGCATGTACGCCGGCCAGGTCGACGCCGGCAAGGTCAAGCGCGGGCAGCGCCGCCAGCAGCTCATCCATCGGAATGCCGGGCTTGTAGCCGTCGGCCACGGCGCCCAGCGGATCCGCTTCGGTGAACTCGCTGATGGCGGCGACGTCGGTCAGGTCGGGGCGCAGCCGCAGGCGAACGTGCGCGCTCCCACCCGCCGACCGGGCCGTCTCGGCCGCGATGGCCAGCTCCTCGACGCTGTCGACGGTCAGGCGCGCGCCAACCGCGATCGTGTGGGCGATCAGGTCGCGCGACTTGGTCGAGCCGTTGACCGAGATCATTTCCGGTGGCACGCCGGCGTCAAGCGCGATCTGGAACTCGGCCTCGCCGAACACGTCGCATCCGGCCCCCTCGTCCGTCAGGATGCGGCGCAGCGCAATGCTGGGATTGGCCTTCAGCGACACCAGCACCCGCGTCGGGCCGTGGCTCCAGGCCTGCGCGATCGCCTCGCGCCACTCGGCCACGTTTGCGCGCAGCTGCGCCTCCGACGTGATGAAGAGCGGAGTGCCAAAGCGCGCGGCGAGCTCAGCCGCGGTCACCCCTTCAACAATCAGCCGGCCGTCGGTTGCATGCACCGGGGGTTTGGCCGCAAGTCGCGAATCGTGAGACATGATTCAGCCTACCCGCTGCCTGTCGCCCTGGCTAGCGTGTTCCTGCCGCGTGGCGACCGAGATGCGCCTCCAGTTGCCACAGCGTATCGAGATGCTGGCTCGCCCACAGCAGGCCGAGCGCCGGTTGCAGCATCGCCTTGTCGTCTGCGGCGACCGCGTCTCGGACGCACTCCAACAGGCGCTGGCGGCCGACCGCGTCTCGCAGGTGGGGCGGCGGCACCGTCGTCGAGTGGACGAGCGCGTCTCCGAGCGTCACGTACCACGATCGGAGCGCCTGTACCTCGGCGTCGAGGTTCACCCCGCAGCGCTCGAGCCGTACCGCTGAGTCGGCCATGCGTGCAAGCGCTGACAGCGACTGCCCAGCCCGGCGCAGGCGCGCGGCGCCGGCGACCAGGGCCGCGATGCTCTCCCTGTCGGCGGCTTGCGGCGAGCGCTCGGCGAGGTACTGGCGGAATGCGTCGTCGAGGCGGTGCGCAGCGATGTCCGCGGCCTGCGCCGCGGCGGCGGACGCGTCCGGGTCGGCCCCCTCGACCAGCTGGCGCTCGGCCGCCACGACGTAGTCCGCGTTGCGCTGGTAGGCAAAGGCCAGGTTCTGCCGCAACAGGCCGGCCGCTCCCCGCGGCCAGAACAGCAGCCCCACGCCGAGGCTGACCGCGAAGCCAATCGCGACGTCCTCGAGCCGGACGAGCCCGACCTGCCAGCCGACCGGCTGGAGCAGGTTGAACAGCACGAACAGGACGACCGTGAACCCGGCCTGCCCGGCCGCGAACGAGATCGCTCGCGGCGCATACGACGCGAGCAGCACGGCGAAGGGCAGCACGGCCCAGAGCACCGCTTCGTGTGTGCCGATGCCGAGCACGAGCGCCGCGCCGAGCACGATCCCGACGCTGGTGCCGGCGAGCGCACTGAGGATCGTCCAGCCGGTGCCGAGCGCGTTCGAACGCAGCACGGACAGCATGCCCAGCACGACCCAGAATCCGTGTTGCACCCCCGAGCGCTCGGCGATGAACACGGCCACGGCGAGACCCGCGGCTGCCCGGATGCTGTTTCGAAACCACACCGAGCGGGCGCTCGCGTGCTCGACCGTCAGCTGCTCGGTCGCGTGGAGCGTGGAGCGGACTGACCGGGCGACCAACTGCTCGTCGTCGGTCTCGGCGGCCGCCTCGCCGCTGGCGACGAGCGCGTAGATCCCAACCTGCCGCGCGCCGTACGAGAGCGCGCGGATCCGGAAGGCCGGCTCGAGCGCCATCACCAGCGCCTGGTCGTCCGGAACCGCCGGCAGCTCCGGGAGGCGACGAACGAGCGCCCAGGCCACGGCTTCCCGCGTCTTTCGCAGCCGCTCCAGATCGGGCCGCACCTCGTCACCCTGCAGTGTCGCTCCGGCGGCCCGGAGCGCCTCGATCACCGCGGCGACGGCTTCGGCGTTCTCCTCGGCACACACGTCGAGGCCGGGCATCCGCTCCGGTGGGGCCAGCAGCGACAGCAGCCAGTGCAGCTCGTCGACCAGCGAGCTGAGCGCTGCCTGCGGATTGGTCGGCCCCGTCGGCCCGTGCGGCGTGGCCAAGAAGCGCCGCCGGAGGGCGTGGACGGCCTCGTCGGCTTCGCGGATGCGATCCGCGATGGTGTCAGGATCGCGCGCCACCTCCACGTCGGCGAGATCGGCGAGCGCGTTGCACGCCCGCGCGGCGTCGCCTTGGAGCGAGGACTGCGGACGCTGCGGCCACAGCAACATGTGCGCGCAGATTGCCGCGGTGGCCGCAAACGCCCATCCCGCCCAGCGCCCGGGCAGGGCCGAGACGGGAGCCGGAATCGTCGCGGACAGGATGAACGGCAGCAGCGCCGCCGTCCCGGCCGCGGCGAAGTAGCCGTTGATGAACCCCGAGAACAGGATCGCGAACCCGATCAGCGCCATCGCGCCCGCGGCGAGCCACTCGTTGCGAGAGCAGAGCGTCCCCAGGGCGATATCGGCGGCGCCGACGAAGGCCAGGGACAGATAGGCGATCAGCCGGCTGCGCGCGCGGCCCCCGAACTCGACCAGCACCAGCATCGCGAACGAGCCGAAGGCCGCGAACGTCGCGAACTGCACGTCCGCGATCACCTTGTCCGCGAATGCGAACACGCATGGGATCACGATCGCGGCCCGCGCGGCGCTCCGCAGCGAGGCAAACCCCGGATCGGAGATGGAAAGCCAGCGCGTCCTCATCGCCACGGGGGAGATCATAGGAGCTACGGCCTTGCGAGAAACCCGCAGCCGGCTCCGCACGATCACGGATGTCCGGCCAGCTGCCAGCATGGATATTGCAACGGTGAACACCGCAACCAGAAACAGCAGGCTGATCACGGCACGGCGCCCGACGCGCCTGGCGCTCACTGGGGTCGCCGGCATCGCCGCCTATGTGTTGGCAATCCGGCCGCGACTGCTCAACTGGGGCGCGACTAACGAAGAGTCAGGAGCGCCGCTCCCCGGCGATGACCTGATCGCCGTCTCCGATCTCACCGCAACCCGTGCCATCACGATTCGCGCCCCGGCAGGTGAGGTGTGGCCGTGGATCGCGCAGCTCGGTCAGGGGCGGGGCGGTTTCTACAGTTATGACCTGCTCGAGAATCTCGTCGGCTGCGACATCCACAGCGCCGATCGGATCGGCCCGGAGTGGCAGCACGTCGCGGTCGGAGACGAGGTCCGGCTTTTTCCGGATGGAGGGCTCAAGGTGGCAGCACTCGACGCGGGGCGATCGTTCGTCCTCCGCGGCGGGGTGCCGATGGGAGACACCCCGTCCCCGTTCGATTTCAGCTGGGCCTTCGTGCTGCGAGAACGGCCGGACGGTGAAACGCGGTTGCTCGTGCGCGAGCGTTACGGCTACTCGCGGCCGTGGGCGCCGCTGTTGGTCGAGCCAACTGCGGTGATCAGCTTCGTGATGACCCGGGAGATGTTGCGCGGCGTCAAGCACAGAGCCGAACGCGGCGCAGCCGCACCGCCGGTGAGCCCGGCTCGGCCACCAGCTAGCTGGCAACCGTTGTGAGGGCGGCCGGGACTGCAACGCGCGCGGTTGCGGATGCCTGCGACGGTCTGGCCGTACTGGTGGGGCTGGCATCCGTCCTGTTCTCGGCCCTGTACTTTGCTTCCGATCTGATCGAGCTGGCGCAGGGCGGATTCTCGACTCCGCAGCTCGCGATCACGTACGCGGCGGAGGCGGCGATCCCGCTGTTCGTGGTTGGCCTGTACGTGGTGCAGCGACCACGTATCGGGCGGCTTGGCCTGGTCGGTGCCGTGGCATACGCATACAGCTTCGTCTTCTTCGCCAGCACGGTGGTGTTCGCGCTCGTCAGCGGGGCGAAGGATTGGAAAGCGCTCGATGCCCAGCTGGGCTGGTGGATGACCATCCACGGTGGTGTGATGGTGATCGGGGGACTTGCCTTCGGCCTTGCGGTCGTCCGCGCGGGAGCGCTCCCGCGCTGGACTGGAGCGGCGCTGATGGCCGGTGTCGTCCTTGTGGCAGCCTCCTCGGCGCTCCCTGCCATTGCCCAAACAGCGTCCGCCGGCGTCCGTGATCTCGCCTTCGCCGGCATGGGCTCCTCGTTGATCATCGCCGGCCAGAGACGACGCCCATCTCGGGTGCAAGCCTTGGCGGTCGCACAGACCGACGGCGCGCGCGTGGGCATTGGGGTAGGACGATCGTGAACTGGAGCACGCGACACGATGAGCAGAGCGGCTAAGCGGATCATCGGAGGGGCGGCGCTGGCGACCGGTCTGACGGCCGCGAGCTACCCGGCGCTGCTGCGGCACCGGTGCCTGACGTGGGGGGCGACGCCCGATGAGGTCGCCCGCCGGCTGCCAGGCGACGAGTTGCTCACCACCGCCGACATCGTCTCGACTCGTGCCGTCACTATCGACGCGCCGTCGAGCGCGATCTGGCCCTGGCTGGTTCAGATGGGTAGCGGCCGGGGAGGCGCGTACACCTACGACTGGATCGAGAACCTGCTTGGACTCGGTATGCACAGCGCGGATGAGATCTTGCCGCAGTTCCAGAACCTCAAGGTTGGCGATGAGATGGAGATGGGGCCGAATCGTCCCAAGCTGCGCGTGGAGGTGCTCGACCCGGAGCGGGTGTTCACGATCCGCTTCGAGGACGGGAACTGGGTATGGATCTTCGCTCTGTTCCCCGAGGCCGGGGCGACCAGGCTCGTGAGCCGAAACAGGATCGCGACCCCTGACGCCTCGCCACTCGCACGCCTCGTCAACCTGATGCTGATGGAGCCCGGCAGCCTCGTCATGGAGCGCAAGATGCTGCTCGGCATCAAGCAACGAGCCGAGCGGCTGGCGTCGGCGTCAGCAGTGGAGATGCTTGCAAACAGATGCTCTGGGAGCGCCGGTGGATGATGATGGAGCGTCCGTGGATCTGTACTGGCTGCCGCTGGGAGCGGGCGGGCACTCTGTGCGGTGGAACGGGCGTGCCTTCGAGGCGGTGGCGGCGCGGCTGAAGCGTCGGTCGGTGCGCGACCTCTATCACTCCGCGCTCGAGGTGCGGCTGCCGGCCACGGGGCGCTTCGTGATCGAGCAGGCGCCGATCCCGGACGGGCGCGGCCCGCAGAGGGGGGTGGTTGCAGAAGGGCCGGTGGGCGCGCGCTGGGCGGGGCGCGCACGGATCTTCCGCTACGAGGTGCGACGATGGCGCGACGGCATCATCCCCGATCTTGGCGAGGCCGTCGACAGTCCGCTCCGCCTCACCGACGACCCACAAATCGCTCAGCGGCTGTGGGACTGCGTGCCCGATCTTCCCACGCCGGTGTGGGGTCGCGACGAACTCGGCGCCGGCGAGATGTGGAACTCCAACTCGATCGTCTCGTGGCTGATCGTGCGTGGCGGACTTCCGGTCGAGGCGATCCGGCCGCCTATGGGTGGACGCGCGCCGGGATGGGCCGCAGGCATCGTGGTCGCCCAGAGAGGGCCGCCGGTCGGCGGCCCGCGGCCGGTAGGATCGGCGGCATGACGCGCGTGACCCTGGGTGGGGAGAGGCATCTCAGTCATCGCACCGGGTGGCTGCGGGCGGCCGTGCTGGGCGCGGACGACGGGGTGATCTCGGTGGCGGCGATCATCGTCGGCGTCGCCGCGGCTCACTCCAGCCGCTCTGCCATCCTCACGGCGGGTGTCGCCGGTCTGGTGGCCGGCGCCGCTTCGATGGCCGCGGGCGAGTACGTCTCGGTCAGCTCGCAGGCCGACGCCGAGCGCGCCGACCTCGCGCTCGAGCAGCGCGAACTGGGCAGCGACCCGGAAGGCGAACGCGCGGAACTGGCCGCGATCTACCGGAACCGCGGCCTCTCGGACCGGCTGGCCGAGGAGGTGGCGACCGAGCTGAGCGCTCACGGCGATCTGCTCGCGGTGCACGCCCGCGACGAGCTGGGAATGACCGAGCTGTCGCACGCGCGGCCGCTGCAGGCCGCCGGAGCATCGTCGGCCTCGTTCACAGCGGGTGCAGCGCTGCCGCTGCTGGCGGTGGTGCTTGCCCCTTCGTCGCTGCGGATCGAGGTGACGATGGCGGCAACGATGCTGGCGCTGGCGCTGACCGGATGGGCGGGAGCACGGATGGGCGGCGCACCGCCCGCCCGGGGCACGTTGCGCGTGCTCGTGTGGGGCGTCGCGGCGATGGTGCTGACGATGCTCGTGGGCCGCGCCGTCGGCACCGCTGTGTGAGCGGCGGTCGGTTACGAGGGTGCGAGGATCATGAGAGCTGCCAGACGTCGTCGCGGATCACAGGAATCCGTGTGCCGCTGGGTTCGATACCGTCCACCGCCACCTCCGGCCCGCCGATCATCGTGTCCTGGTGGATCGCGGATCGGTTGAACCCGATCTGCTCCTGCGCTTCGTCGTCATCGGGAAGGTCGGGCACGGTGAACGGATACGCGCTTCCCAGTGCAATGTGGCAGGTTGCGTTCTCGTCGATCAGGACGTCGCCGAACACGCGGCCGCTCTTGCCGACCGGGGACGAGCCGTCGACCAGAGCGACCTCGCCGAGCCGGATGGCGCCGGCGTCGGCGGTGAGCGCCGCGCGAAACGCGTCCCCGCCGCTGTCGGCGTCCACCTCGACGGCACGACCGGAGGCGAACCGCAGCCGTAGCCCTTCGACCAGGCCACCGCCGAGCAGCTGCACCGGCCGGGTCGCTCGAACGACGCCCTCAGTGCGCCGCGCGTCCGGCGTCGTGAACACCTCCTCGGTCGGCATGTTCGCCACCGTGCGTCGCCCCCATCTGGTCGTGATCCCGCCCGACATCCAGACCGCACGAGTGGTCAGGCCGACCGTCAGGTCAGTCCCCGCACCTGAGAAGTGCAGGGCGTCGAACCGGCGCTCCGCGAGCTGTTTGGCTCGCCGCTCGAGCAGCTCGATGTGCTCGCTCCAGGCCCTGACCGGGTCGTCCTGGTCGAGCCGGATCAGGGGTGCGATCACCTGCCACAGCTGTTCGACGTCGGACGTGCCGAGCAGCCGCTCCGCGATCCCCTCGCAGGGGCCGGGCACGAACGTCCAGTTCACCTCGCCGCCGCCCATCGCTCCGAACAGGGCCGGTGTCAACGGCATATGGTCAGCACCCGCGCGGAGCGGGTCAACGTCTTCGAGCAACGCCGGTTCCGGATCTCCCCAGACGACGATGATCGCGCTGCGCCGCTCGACGCAATCGGCGATCACCCGTTCATACCACTCCGCCACCTGGCCGAGCGACTCGGCCGGCGCGTATCGCAGCCGCGCCCGCTTCACGTGCTGATCCCAATAGATCACGTTCACGTAGTGCGCGCCCGCCTGGTAGGCGGACTCGGCCACCGCGCGGGCGATCGGCGCCTGCTGCACATCCATGGCCAGGACGACGACGTCCTGTCCGGACGCGACGTTCGCGCCCACCTCGACCGCCAACTTCCCGAGCGATCGAGCGTAGCGGGCACCCAACGTTTCGCCGGACATCGATGACACCTCCTGCGAGCCTGATCCGCCTGGCGGCGTAAGCCAGCGAGTCGCCGGTCGTCGCCGCGGGACAATACTACGAGCGATGGGCGCCGTTCTGCTTCTTCTGCTCGCTGCGCTGGTCGGCTCCCCGTCGAGCTCGACCCGGCAGATGCCTGTGCCGACACCGATCGGCGTCACGGCCGGCTACCGCGTGCAACCGGCCACGATCGCGACGCGCCGCGGCGACCCGGTCGGCGGCTTCGGTTGCCGTACCGGCAGCGGCCACGGGTTCCCGGTGCACGTCGAGCTGTTCGTGCATGGCCGGGCGCTGCTGTTGCCGGCCGGGATCGGCGTCGCTGACCCGTTTCGGGAGGCGGATGGAACCGTGACGCCGCTTGGCTGTAGCTATCCGTTCTTCACCATCGATCCGACCGGAGTGGTGGACGTTACGGCGGGTTCGCCGTCTACGCTTGCTGACGTGTTCCGGATCTGGGGACAGCCGCTCACCCGCCACCGGCTGTTGGGGTTCCGATCGCGGCGCCCGCTGACGGCGTTCGTGGATGGCCGGCGCTGGCATGGCGACCCGCGCCGGATCCCTCTCCGGCCACGGTCCGAGATCGTGGTCGAGCTGGGCCGGCTGGTCGCGCCGCACTCCTTCTACCTGTTTCCGGCCGGCGCATGAACAGGCTGTGCCTGGCCTGTCTGGCAGCGCTGGCGGCGGCGTCCGGGTGCGGCGGCGGGTCGACCGGGCTGGCCGCTCCCACGGTGCAGCCCGCCAAGCAGTATCGGCTGGGCGACTTCACTCCCGTGGGCGCCGTTTCGGCCGGCAAGCCGGTCACGATCTCGTTTCACATCATCCAGCCTTCCGGCCAGCCGCTGACGCAGTTCGCCGAGGGGGCGCAGCTGGGGCCGCACACCGGGGTGCACCTGATCCTGGTGCGCGACGACCTCTCGCAGATCATCCATCGCCATCCGCCGATCGCGGCCGGGGGCGCGATCAGCGAGACGGTCACCTTCTCGGCTCCAGGCCCGTACCGGCTGCTGGTGGATGTGTACGCGAAGGGATCCACCGGCGTCCTGCCCTACAACAACTTCCAGATGACAGGCACCATCGACGTATCCGGCGCCTACCATCCCCAGCCGATCGGCGCCGTGCGAAACAGCGTCACGGCGGATGGCTACCGGTTCGCCATCCACAACATGCCGAAGCTGCGCGTCGCCCAGGCCGCCTTCCTCGACGTCCACGTCAGCGATGCGGCCGGCCATCCGGCCAAGTTCACTCCCTGGTACGGTGCCCTGGCCCACGCCATCTTCTTCCACGAGCGAGACCTGTCCTACTTCCACACCCACGTCTGCGCAACGAACTCGGCCGGGTGCACCGGCGTGGGCGCGATCGCGGGCAGCTCCTCCAAACCGGGCGTGCTGCATGTCGGCGTGCTGCTGCCTGAGGCCGGCGTCTGGCGGCTGTTCCTCCAGTGCCGGATCGGCGGCCGGGTGGTCTCGGCACCGTTTACGCTGAAGGTCGCGTCGTGAGCGCGCGGCGCTGGGGGCTTTGGACGGCCTGCCTGCTGCTGGTGGTGGGGTTGTCACGCCAGATCGCATACGGCCTGTCGGACGCGCCGCTTGCCGAACGGCTCTCCACGCAGGGCGGCGGCACCGATCTGACCGCCGTCGCCGCCATCAGCCTCGGCATTGCGGCGCTGGCCTCGGCGATCGGTCTGTGGCTGGTCGCGACCGGGCTGCGCGAACGCTCGCGGCTGGAGCTGGACGGCTGGGCGGACGGCGGACGGTCGATCAGCGCGCGGGGCGTGGCGCTGAGCACGCTGCTCATGTCGGTCGCGTCCGTCACCGTCTTCACGTCGTTCGAGAGCTGGCTGCATTACCGGGCCGGCCTGGGCTTCCACGCCTACCACTGCCTGTTTGGGCCGGTGCATGAGAATGCGCTGCCGATCTTGATCGCCCTCTCGCTGGTGGTGTCGGCCGCGATCGCCGCGGTCGATGCGGTGCTGGCTGCGGCCAGGCGGCTGGTCGCCCAGCTGGTGCGCAACCGCCGCGTCGTATCCCCGCGCAGTTCCGGATCTCTGCCGGCACCGTGCCGCGAACCGCGGACGCGAGTCCGTGCCGGTGGCAGCCGCACCCGCGGCCCTCCGCTTCCCGCCTGAACCTGTTCAGACGACGAGGCAATCCTGCCTCGGGAAGCGAGAGGGTATGAGACATCGTTCGCGCAACTGCGCGGTGGCCGTGATGGTCGCCGCGTTCGTCACGCCGCTGATCGCGGCCGCGCCCGCCTGGGCGCATGCGGCACTCAGCCCACCGGTGGCCGAGACCGGCGTGCTTCAACAGTTCACGCTCGCGGTACCGACCGAGAAGGAGGGCGCTACCACCAACGAGATCGAGCTGACGGTGCCCGACGGCGTCGGCATCGACTCGTTCGAAGCGGCGCCCGGCTGGACGCGCAAGGTGAGCGCGACCGGTGCCGGTGAGGAGGCGATCGTCAACACGGTCACCTGGACCGGCGGCAGCGTTCCCACCGGCGAGGACGCCGTTTTCCACTTCTCGGCGTCGATCACCGGCGGCGCCAAGACCTACACGTTCACCGTCCGCCAGACCTACTCGGATGGATCGGTGGTCGACTGGAACGGCAGCGAGAGCTCCGACATCCCCAGCCCCACCATCGTGGCCGTGTCGTCGCTGGGCGGCGGCTCGAGCTCCACGCTCGCGATCATCGCGCTCGTGGTGGCCGCGATCGGGGTGCTGGTGGCGTTCGTGGCGCTGCTGGGAGGGAGGCGGTCGCTGACGTGAGCCGCCGCCGGCGAGTCGTTCTCGGCGCGATCTGCGCCGGCGCACTGCTGCTGGTGCCGGCGCCGGCCGCGTGGGCGCACGCAGCCCTGCTTCGCACCTCGCCGCAGGCCAGCGGCACCGTGAACGGCTCGCCGGCCAGGGTCACGCTCGGCTACAGCGAGGTGATCGAGCCGAGGTTCGCGATCATCTCGGTCACCGACGCCGCCGGCCATCAGCAGGTGAGTGGTTCGCCCTACCGGCTGGCCACCGATGCAACCACGCTGGCGGTGCCGGTGCGCCACCTGCCGGCCGGCTGGTACCTGGTCTACTGGCGGGTGATCTCGGCCGATGGCCACCCCGTGCGCGGCGCCTTCACCTTCGCCGTTGGGCCCAACCCCGGACCGGCTCCCCAGTTCGTGATCCCGTCGTTGTCCGAGACGGCGGCCACGCCGCCTTTGGTGGCCGCGCGCTGGGCGGCGTTCATATCGGTGATGCTGGCCGTGGGCCTGTTCTTCCTGCGTACCGTGATCGCCCGCCCGGCGGTGTCCGAGGCGGCGGGCGCCGCCCGTGCCGTCTCGGTCGCTCTCTCGGTCGCGCTGGCGGCGGCGCTGATCGCGATCCCGGCGTACACGGCCATGACGACCGCCAGCTTCGCGCTGCGATCGGTGTTCGACGTATCGGCGATCGTGCCGCTCGTGCGCGCCTCTGCGCTGGGCCGCGCCTTCACCGACCTCGAGCTGGTGGTGGCGCTGTTTGCGATCGCGGCCGCCGTCGGCATCCGGCTCGACCGGATGCCGGGACGGCCGCGGTCGGTAGCGGCTCTGCTGGCGTGGATCGGCGCCCTGCTGTCGGCGGCTGCGATGCTGGCGATACCGGGATTGGCCGGCCACGCTGCGCAGACCTCGCCGGCCGCCCTGTCCCTGGCGCTCGACTGGGTGCACCTGGCCGCCGGCTCCGTGTGGCTGGGGGGACTGGCCGGGCTGCTGGTGTTCGCCTCCAGGCTGCCCGCCGGGCACCGCCGCGACCTGCTGGCGACGGTCGTGCCGCGGTTCTCGCGGCTGGCGATGCTGGCGGTGCTTGCATTGATCCTGAGCGGCGTTGGCTCGTCGTTGCAGCACCTGCCCACGCTGTCATCGCTGTGGCAGACCAGCTACGGGCAGGCGATCCTGGTCAAGGTGGCGCTGCTGTCGGTCGCGCTGGTGCTGGGGGCGATCAACTTCTCGCGCACAGTGCCGCGGCTGGTGGCCGCCCGCAGCCGCCGTGACACCGGGCTAGGCGACTCGGCCGCGGCGCTGCTTCGCCGCACCATCACCGGCGAGCTGGTGCTGGTGGCCGGCATCGTCGCCGCCGCGATGGCGCTCTCGAGCCTGCCGCCGCCGGCCAAGGCGCTGGGCCAGCTCGGTCACGTCGATGCACACGTCGGTCCCGGGCGGGTGGTGCGCACCGTGCATCGGGGCGGCTACAAGCTCGACATCTCGATCACTCCCAACCGTGCCGCGTCGCCCAGCCAGTTTTCGGTCACAATCACCCACGGCGGGAAGCCGGTCACAGGCGCCACCGTGATCGAACACTTTGCGATGCTGGACATGGAGATGGGACAGCAGGCCTACACACTCACCGAGAGTCCGCCCGGCACCTATAGCCGGTCGGCGCCTGCGCTCGTGATGGCCGGCCACTGGGGGTTGTCGTTCGACGTCGAACCTGTGGGCGCGGCGCCGTTCAGCGTGATCCTGGTCGACAAGGCGGAGGGCTGAGATGGAACGGCCGGCGATCATCATGCTGGCCGCGCTGACTGCGTTGGCGACCGGTGTGGCCGCGGCGGTGCTGGTGGCACTGCTCGCCAGGTCGGTGCTGGGATGACACGGCGGGCGGGTTGGCTGGTCATCTGCCTGGCGCTGCTCGCGGCCTGCTTGCCGGCTCCGCCCGCCAGCGCGGACGGCGACCCGGCCAGCGACTTCCTGCTGATCACGACGGTGTTCGTGCCTTTCAACAAGCCGTCCCAGCCGCAGATCGACCGTCTCAAGGCGACCGTCGCGGCGGCCAAGCAGCGCGGCTACGAGGTTCGGGTGGCGGTGATCGGTGGCCGGCAGGATCTCGGCGCGGTGCCCGACCTGTTCGGCAGGCCGGATACCTATGCCCGGTTCCTGGGATCAGAGCTGGTGGGGCGCTACCGCGGGCGGCTGCTGGTGGTGATGCCGCAGGGGTATGGCTTCAGCATCAAGGGCAAGGCCGACACGGCCGGGGCGCAGCCGCTTGTGGGGCTGGCGCCGCCGGCAAGCTCGTCGCCCGACGACCTCACCGCCGCGGCCACGGCGGCCGTGCGGCGGCTGGCAGAGGGCGCCGGGGTGCAGGTGCCGGTGATCCCGCTCAAGGCGACGACCACCCCGAGCACCGGCGGTGGCGGCGGCTCGACCAGCGTCAGCCGCTGGCTGCTGTTCGCCGGGCTGGGCGTGATGATCCTTGGAGTGGTGGTGCTCGTGGTCCTGTTCTGGCCGACTCGTGATGAGGACGGTCGCGATCCGGACTGACATGCTGCGGCGGCTGCCACTGGCGCTCGCCGTATGCGGAGCGCTCAGCGCCGCCGAGCCCGCGGTGGCGGAGGCCCACGTCAGCCCGGGGCTGATCTCGACCAGCTACCAAGCTCGCATCCAGGGTCTGCGGCCACACGTGCTCGGCATCACCACGACCGTGCTGGACGGCGACCAGCGTCTGCGCATCGACGTCACCCCGCCACACGTCGTGATCGTGCTGGGCAGGATCGGAGAGCCGTTTCTTCGCATCGCGCCCGACGGCGTCTACGTCAACTCGCAGTCGCCCACCGCCGAGAGCATCGGCCTGACGCACCACCGGACCGGCACGGCAAGGTGGATCCGGCTGTCAAGCGACCACGCGTACGCCTGGCACGAGAGCCGCTTGCGCCCGGTTCGGGCGGCATCGGGAGCCAGCCGCCGGGTGGCGGGCTGGTCGGTGCCGCTGCTGGTCGACGGCCGGCGCGTGAACCTGACCGGATCGGAGTGGTACGCCGCTCAGCCGCGACGGCTGTTGTGGGCGACTCTGGTGGTGCTCGCCGTGGCCATCGCCGCAGTCGTCCTGCTGACGCGCCGGCAGCGGTTGATCAGGCTGGTTGCAACCGTCGCGCTGGCCTTCGCGGTGACGACCTGGACGGCGGGCTGGATCGGCGTGCTGCTGAACCAGCGCGCGTCCGCCTGGTGGCTGCTCTTGGGCGCGTTGTACGCGGTCTCGATGGCGATGGTGGTTGCCGCGGCCGTGACCGCGACCGACAGCGACCAGGTGCGGATGATGGTGATCGGGCTGATCGGGCTGCTGGTGGTCACCTTCACGCTGCCGGAGCTGGGCGTGTTTCAGCGCGGGTTCGTGCTCTCGGTGCTACCGCCCGACGTCGCCCGCGTCAGCGTGGCCATCGCGCTTGGCAGCGGCATCGGCGCAGCGCTGCTTTCTCTTCAGGCCGCGATCGACGGCCTTCGGGCGTCACCATGAGCGCCGGATGTGGGCCCTCGGCGTCCTCGCAGCTGACACCATAGAGGCACCCATGCGCCCGGCACGATTCGAACGTGCGACCTCTGCCTCCGCAGGGCAGCGCTCTATCCCCTGAGCTACGGGCGCTCAACTCAGGCTCCGAGTAGGCCCTGCGGCCACTCGTTCGCCTGCGCGTCGCAGTGTACCGGGTCTCGGTGAGCGCCTGGACAGCTGGGTTGGTCGCCGGCGATTTGATTTCGACACCATCCAGTAGGAAACAGTGGTGTGGTTAGCTGCTTCTGTGCCAGAAATAACACCACTGTCTCGTATATGCTGGTGTTACGATGCTGCTCCCCGGTCAGGAACCCGGTGGCCGCGACCCCGCCCCGGGGCGGCTCCGGCTCGTCCAGCAGTTCGTGAACACCTACAACCAGGAGCTTCCAGGGGACGGCATCGGCAGCGCCCAGCAGCTGGAGGATTTCTGCTCCGAGCACGGCCTCGCCCTCGAAGGCGCCGTCTTGGCAGCGGACGTCGCGCGTGCCGTCGAGCTGCGCGAGGCGCTGAGGCTGCTTCTGATGGCCAACAATGGCCACCCCCACGATCCCGACGCCGCGGCCGTGGTCGAGCATGCGGCGCGGGCCGCCCAGCTCACGCTCCGGCTCGGCGACGACGGCGCGGCGCTGGTCGCGCAGGCGCCTGGGGTGGACGGGGCGCTGGGCGAGATCGTCGCGGTCGCCTACGCCGCGATGGCCGACGGCAGCTGGCGGCGGCTGAAGGCCTGCCGGCGCGACGTCTGCCAGTGGGCGTTCTACGACCACTCGCGCAACCGGTCGGGGGCGTGGTGTGCGATGGCGATCTGCGGCAACCGCACCAAGACGCGCGGCTACAGGCGCCGCATGGCCGGTTGATGCGAGTCCTGCGCGCCGCCCGGCCGGCGCTCTCTCTGGCGTGGGCGCGCGCCCGTGCCCGCCCGGGCCGGGGCCTGCTGGTGGCGGCCGGCGGGGCGGTGGCGACGGCGGGATTTGGCGCCGTCATCGGTGCCGGCACGATCACCGCCGAGCTGGCCACGCGGCGGGCGGCCGAGCACCTCGACCCCTCGCAGCGGCAGTTCACGCTGGGCTGGTACGGCGTCCCGCCGGTGCAGGGTTACGCATCGGTCGACGCCCGCGCCATGGCCGCGCTGGCACGGCTCAGCCGGGCGTCCGTTGCCCGCAGCCTGATCTTTCCCCAGCTCAACCTGGCCGGCAGCTCCGTCGACCTGGCCGCGGTGCGAAACCCGGGCCGCTACCTGCACCTGAACAGCGGCCGGCTGCCCGGGCCCTGCCTGCCCGAACGATGTGAGGTCGTCCAGGTGGGCACGGTGGCGGCGCCGGACGTGATCGCCCAGCCCGGGGTGCGGCTGGTGCGGGTGGGCATCGCCGAGGCGACCGCGCCGCTGCCGCTCCCCGGCCGTGCCCAGAGCTCGGGTCACGGCGCGCGCGCGCCGTTCCTGGTGGCCGGCTCGGTCGACCAGCTCTCGGCACTGCCGGCCTTCTCGGCGCTCTACCGCGCCTACGGCTGGTCGGCGCCGCTTGAGCCGGGTCGCACGCACGTGTGGGACATCGATGGGCTGCTGCGCCGGGAGGCGCAGGTGCAGTCGTCGCTGTTTTACCCCGGCTCCAACTTCCGCGTCGCCGGCCCCGACCGGGCGCTGCTCGACGTGCGTGACCGGGCGCTGGTCGGCCAGCACCGGCTGCTGCTGGTGGGCGGCAGCGCGGCTGCCCTGTTGCTCTCGTTCGTTCTGCTGGCGGCCGGCACCTTGCGGGCCGACCTGGACGCCGAGTGGCGGCGGCTGGAGCGGCGCGGCGCGCGGCTCTGGCAGCGCTGGCTGCAGGCGGCGAGCGAGGGCGCCTGGATGACGCTGCTGGGCGCCGCTGCCGGCTTCGCGGTGGCGTGCGCCGCGGTGGCGGCGATCGCCACCCACAACGGCCTCGACTGGTCTGCCGTGCTCGCTCACTCTCTGCTTGACGGACACGGCCTCGCGCTCATGGCGGCCGCGTGGTTGGTCTCGCTCGCTATGCTGCTTGCGGCCGAGCGGATGCCGGTCGCGGAGGCCGGCATCGGCCCGCTGTCGGCGGTCGACGTACTGGCCGCGGCGGCGCTGGCAGCGGTGCTCCTGGCGGCCGCCCGCGGCCGCGCCGACAGCAGCGACCTGCGCGCCTCCGATCCGCTGCTGCCGATGCTGCCCGCGCTCGTCTGCCTGGC
>JAWVEC010000362.1:0-11147 GCA_033856975.1 Gaiellales bacterium | reverse complement strand
GTTGTTCACCGCCAGGTTGCGCTGGATGGTGACGTCCCTGTTCTCGGTCAGCCCGGTGTTGGTGAACAGGAAGCCCGAGTTCTGCTGGCCGGACATCTTGTTGCGCGCGATCAGCAGCCGGTTGGTGCCCTGATCTGCGTAGATGCCGTTGCCGGCGGCCGGTGCGACGCCAAGGTTGGCGTTGTTGTTCTTGATCAGGTTGGTGCGAATGAAGTTCTGTGAGGCGGAGCCGGTGTTCGCATAGATGCCGAACGCGTTGTTCTGGATGATCGTGTTCTGGATCACGTAGCCGGAGAACAGCGACGACGTCTGGATACCGGGACCGCTGCCGACGCCGCTCACCCGGAAGCCGTCCAGGACGACGTTGTCGGCGGCCAGGTCGAACCCGACCGTGTCGGCGTTCAGGCCCTGCACGGTCGACTCACCGGACGTGCTGCGCGTGCGCGCATCAACGCCGGCCTTCGCCCCGCGCAGGAAGAGCTGCTTGTCGACCACGATCTGCCCACTGTAGGTGCCCGCGCAGACTCTGATCGTGTCTCCCGCCGAGGCAGCAGTGACCGCGGACTGGATGTCGTTGTAGCCGGGGCTGGCGCAGCTCGTGTTGCTGCCCACCGCGACGTTGTCGTTCACCCACTGGGTCGACGCGGCCAGCGCGGTTCCCGCGAAGGCCAGCGTCAGGCCGCAGGCGACCACCAGCGCGGCGAGTGCCCTGTAGCGCATTGGCAGAGACATGTATCCTCCCCCGTTTGATTCCACCGGCTCAGCGAACCACATCACTGGGTGGGAGCCGGTGCACGTGCCGGGGCGAGTATGACAGAGTTGTAACAATCGTGCAGGGCCGGTTTCCGTGCCCGGGGCGCCTCCCCAGCGCCTCGACTCCCCCACCCGAGCGCGGCCATGCCTGCTGCTCGGCGTCGACTGGGGAGGCCGCCCCGGGCGCGGCAGCTACGGCGCGTTCAGGAAGAAGCGGCCGTAGTACTCGCCAAGCCGGCTGCGCGTCTCGTCATCGTGCAGCGACGCCTCATCAAGTTCCGGCGCCTGCTTGATCTGCTCCTTGGTGAGGGCGACCCGCACCGATCGCTGCTCCTCGTCCACGTCCTCGATCACGCCCACCGGCAGCAGTACTCGCCTGCCGAAGATCCAGGCGCCGGTATGGATGACGACGCAGCGCGGATCGACGCCCGCTGTTGCACCATCGACGTTGCCGATGTTGCCGTCGATCGCATGCACCTCGTAGCCGTCGATTCCGCTGCTCGACCACGTGTCGTACCTGTATGTCCAGATATCCGGTTCCATGGTGCTCACTGAACTCACCTCGTGTCGGTTTGCTCCCCGCGCATACCCGGCCCCGTGAACCGGAAAACGCGCACCGCGGTTGACAAGCCGCGGCACGGATGGAACTCTGCACCGCGATGCGAAGCGATCAGTGGTGGCAGGCGCGACGGGAGCGGCTCGTGAAGAACGAGGAGGCGTTCCGCCAGTACAACAACAGTCGCATGCAGGCCGAGCCGGTCGCGGCCGACGACGATGACGAGCCGATCCCCTTCCTCTGCGAGTGCGGCGACTTTGAGTGCGTCGCCTCGCTGGTGGTGACCGCGGCCGGGTTCACGGAGTCCCACTCTGCGCCCAACCGCTTCATGGTGCTGCCCGGTCACGTCTTCCCGGACGTCGAGCGGGTGATCGCACGCCACGACGCGTACGAGGTGGTCGAGAAGCTCGAGATGGACGTGGACGCGATGTGGCAGGCGATGGTCGACGGCTGACGGCGCCGAAGCGGCGCTCAGGCGGCTGCGATCAGCACGTAGCCACGATCGGCGCCCGCCGTCAGGCTGGTGACGGTGCCACCGCCGGGCAGCCGGTAGCTGCCGCCCAGGCTGACCGTCACGGTGGCGGCGGTCGGATTTGCGACCACGACCGCGTGCTCGAACCGGCGCAGGTAGACGCCTGCCACCAGCCGTCGTTGCTCGAGCGGAGCGCCGATCGCCAGCGCCCCCTCGCCCCAGGACTGCAGCGGCGAGGCCGACCTGCTGCCGTAGAACCGGAAGTAGGCGTGATCCTGCGAGGCCAGCAGAAAGCCGGCCAGCGCGAAGTCATGCCAGCGCAGCTGCTGCGCGCTGGTGGCCGGCTGCCACAGCTTCACCCGGCACATCGCCCAGCGGCCGGCGGCCTGCGCCTGGTCGATCGCCGTCAGCTGGAGTGCGAACCTGTCGGGCGCGGGGAAGGCCGCGGCCGGATCGAGCGCACGACGGAAGCACCACTCGAACTCGCCGCCCTGGGCGGCGTCGACCAGCATCCGGGTGCCGCTGAAGGTGGTGCCGAAGTCCGTCTGGCCGGCGAAGTAGCTGCCGTTCCGAAAGCCGTTGGTGACGACCGGCAGCGTGACGGCAGCGTTCACCGCCGCGGCCAGGTCGCGGGTCGCGCCCACCCAGGCATCGTAGGTAAAGGGCTGGCCGGTGGAGCGGTCGATCGGCGCACCCGAGAAGCCCTCCACCCCGAACACCCCCACCGCGTCCAGGTAGATGCCGTCCCAGCCCAGCTTCGCCTGGCCCGCCGCCCAGCTCGCCTGCCACTGCACGACCGCCGGATTGGCGACATCCAGCAGCGCGTTGCCGAAGCTGTTTGTGAGCATGTTGCCGGCGGCGTCGCGCGCCAGCCAGTCGGGATGGTTGGCGATCACCCACTGCATCTGGGTGCCCTTCTTGGCGGCGATGCCCGAGCGGTAGCGCAGCACCAGCACCCCCGGATGCGCGGCGTGCATCGCGCCCAGGAACTGCCGGTACGGCGCGCCGGACACGACCAGGTCGTGCTGGCGGGCGACCGTCTGCGCCTCGGCCGTCGTATCGACCACCGTCGCATTGCCGGGATCGAACAGCCACAGGTGGATTCCCGAGCTGCTCGCGATCACCGCCCGCGCGGGCGCAGCTGTCGACGCGGTCAGCGCAAACAGCGCCAGCGCCGCCAGTACGGCGACCGAACGGAACCTGCCACAGCCCACGCCGCGAGGCTACACCTCTGCGACGCGGCAGTAAAGCGGTGCCGGCGACTCAGCCGATCGGATACAGCAGCTGCGCCCCGCCGGCGCCCGCCCGAACCGCCCAGACGCTGTGGCTGTGGTCGGCGAACACCGCTTTGCAGCGGCGGTCCGCGCCCGCCTGAAGCCCGGATGCGGCCCGGCACGAGACCGACACCACGCGCTTTCCCGAGACCGTCGCGAAGGCGGCGGCGGCACTGCGCCTGAGATCGGCCGTCGAGAGATCGGGGCCACCCGCGTCGAGCCGGTAGAGAGGATCGACCGTGCTGGTGATGGACAGGTCGGTGACCCGCACCGCCCACACCTGGGGCTTGGTGCCGTCCGAGAACGAGACCCGGCAGGTGCGATCGGACGCCGTCGGCTGGGGCGCGCCGACGGGCGGATTCGCGATCCCCTTCGTGCAGCTGGCGCTCGACACGGAGTGCCCGGAGGTGACGGTGATGCTCTTGGCGACCTGCGTGTCGATCTTGGAGTCGCTCGGCGATCCGCAGCCGGAGGCGATCACGGCTCCGATCAGGCACAGGGCGAGAGGCAGTCTCATGGGGTCGTTTTCGGCAGCCGTTGTTCGCCGCTTGAGCAACACGATCTGCGGGTTCACTTAGAACTGGTTTCAGAATGCCTCGCGGCGTCTGACGGCGTCGCGCTGGCGCAGGATGACGATGCCGCGTCTCGCCCAGCTGACCTCCGGATATGCGCTTCGACGCGGCATCGTCCCCTGCTGGCGCGCCACTCGTCAGCCATCCACGACTCACCCTGAAACCAGTTCGTAGAGAGGGAGGGTCAATTCGGCGCCGCTGTGCCGATCACCCTGGCACATGTTTCCCCTCATGCTCGTCTCAATGGCGCTGACCGCGCTGACCCTGCTGCTCTCGCTCGCTCTGCTCGCCCGCCGGCTGCGGTCGCGGCGGCGGCACGGCGCGGCCGAGGCGGCGCAGCGCCGGATCGAGCCGGCCGCATTGGGGCTGCTGGATGGCGACCCGCTGGTCAGCGTCGATCCGGAGCTCGAGCCGGCGCTGGCGGAGTCGCTTTCGCGGTTGGCGCCGATGGTCACGGGCAATACCCGTGCATCGATCGCCGAGTACTTCGAGTCGAGCGGCGCCGTCGATCGCGCCGGCCTGCGCTTGGCCGACCCGCGCGGCCACGTGCGCGCCGCCACCGCCGCCCAGCTCGGCGACATGTGCAGCGAGCGGTCAGTGCTGCCGCTGCTGCAGGCGCTGCACGATCGAGACGCGGACGTGCGGCTGGCCGCCGCCCGCAGCCTCGGCCGGCTGCGCACCAAGCGGGCCGCCAATCCGCTGTTGCACAGCCTGGTACACCGGCACGTGCCGAGCGCCGTCGCCACCGGCGCACTGCTCGCGATCGGTGCCGCCTCGCTGCCGGGCATTCGGCGGTTGCTCGCCCACTCCCATGCCTCCGCCCGGGCGGACGGCGTCGAGCTGCTCGGCCTGCTCGGCAACCCGGCCGACAGCCTGCTGGTGACCGAACGGCTGGCGGACGACGCCGCCGCGGTGCGCAGCCTTGCGTGCCAGGCGCTCCGCCGGCTGGGAGCGCTCGACGCCAAGACCGCCGTGGAGGCCGCGCTGGCGGACTCCGACCCGCAGGTGCGCCAGGCCGCGGCCGAGGCGCTCGGGCAGGTCGGCGACCGCCACAGCTCGGCCGGCCTGATCCATGCCGCCCAGACCGATCTCCCCGATGTCGCCCGCTCGGCAGCCGAGTCGCTGGCGCGGCTCGCCCCCGGCCTGGCGGGACGCATCGCCGCCAGCAGCAACGCCAGTCCCCACCTCCAGAGGGGCGCGCTGCCCGCCGCTGCCGGCGCATGAGAACGGCGATCGAGGTGGTCGGCGTGCTGTCCACGATGTACGCCGCCGGCCTCAACCTGTCCTACCTTGCGCTGTGGCCGCTGGCCCGCCGCGGACTCGCCCGCGAGGTACGAAAGCGAAGCTGGACGTGGCATGAGGAGGCGTTCGCGTCCCCGCTGACGCCGGGCATCTCGATCTTGGTGGCCGCGTACAACGAGCAGGCCACGATCATCGACGCCACCGCCTCCCTGCTCGCCCAGCGCTACCCAACGTTCGAGCTGGTGGTGGTCGATGACGGCTCGACTGACGCCACCGCCGCGCGGCTGATCGAGACCTACGGGCTGGAGCAGGTAGTGCCGGCCGCCCGCGGAGAGCTCTCCTACACGCCGGTCAGCACGGTCTGGCACACCGCCTGGCCGCATCCGATCACGCTGATCCAAAAGTGCAACGGCGGCCGTGCCGACGCGCTCAACTGCGGGCTCGACGTCGCCCGCCACAGCCACGTCTGCATCACCGACGCCGATTCGATCCTCGATCCCGACGCGCTGTCGGTGATGGTGCGGCCGGTGCTTGAGGACCCGCAACGGGTGATCGCGGTGGCCGGCACGATCCGGATCGCGAACTCGTGCCGCTTCGAGTCCGGCCGGCTGCTGGAGGCACGGATGCCACGCAACGGGCTGGCCGCCCTGCAGGTGGTCGAGTACCTGCGAGCCTTCCTGTTTGGACGGCTGGGCTGGGACGCGATCAACTCGCTGATGATCGTCTCGGGAGCGTTCGGTCTGTTTCGCCGCGACGTGCTGATGGAGGCGGGCGGCTACTGGGCGGACACGGTGGGCGAGGACCTGGAGCTGACCATCCGCCTGCACCGCCACATGCGCGACCGCGGGCGTGAGTATCGGATCGCCTACGCGCCCGATCCGATCTGCTGGACGGAGGTGCCGGAGGATGCCGCCACGCTTGGGCGACAACGGCGGCGCTGGCACCGCGGCCTGTGGGAGTCGCTGTGGCGCCACCGCGCGATGTTCGGCCGCCGCCGCTACGGGGTGCCTGGCATGGTCGCTCTGCCCTACCTGCTGGTGTTCGAGTTCGGCGGTCCGCTGATCGAGGCGCTGGCCTGGGTGATGTTCCCCATCGGCCTCGCCTACCACATGGTCGACCCGTGGCTGGTGGGCGCGTTCGTGCTGTGCGCCTGGCTGCTGGGGACGCTGACGACGGTCGCGGCCCGCTGGCTCGAGGAGACGGGCTACCGGCACTACCAGCGGCCGCGGGAACTGGTGCAGCTGCTGCTGCTGGCGCTGGTGGAGAACCTCGGTTACCGGCAGCTGATCGATGCGTTCCGGCTGGCCGCGGTGTGGGATCTGCTGTTGCGGCGAGGATCGTGGGGGCGCATGCCGCGGCGGGGATTCAGTTCGATGTAGCGGCGTGGGCGCGTGGTCGGGTACTCTGCGGTTGTGGACGTTACCGAGCTGACCCGCGACGAGATGACGCGGCTGCAGTCAGAGCTCGACGACCTACGCGGCCCACGCCGGGCCGAGATCGTCGAGGCGATCGCCGTTGCCCGTGGTCATGGTGACCTGTCCGAGAACTTCGAGTATCACGCTGCCAAGAACGAGCAGGGGCTGCTGGAGCGGCAGATCACGATCCTCGAGCAGAAGCTGGCCAGCGCGGTTGTGGTCGAGAAGGCGACCGTCGCAAACGGCGGTCTGGCTGGAACCGGCTCCAAGGTCGAGATTCGCGATGATGACGGCGAGACGACCACCGTCACGATCTCGAACGCGGGCGGCGCGGGTGCAGTCTCGCCGCACTCGCCGCTCGGCAAGGCACTGATCGGCTCCGGCGTCGGCGACAAGGTGACAGTGCAGGCGCCCAGCGCCACATGGTCGGCTCAGATCGTCTCGATCGCCTGACCTCGCGCTGATCAGGCCAGAGCGACGCGACCCAGCCGAGCGGCCACGTTCGAGACTCGCTCGAGCCGGAAGCCCGCCACCAGGTCGGACACAGAAAGCGGCGCTCCATCGCCAAGCCCGCTGATCTCGGCCAGCCGGCCGACCACCTGACTCGGGGTGACGCCGCGGTCGCGCAGCTCGGCCAGCGAGACGGCTCCGTGGCGCTTGGCGAGGCGTTCGCCATCGTCGCCCAGTACGAGCGGGACGTGGGCGTAGGTCGGCGTCGGCAGCCCGAGCAGCTGCTGCAGCGCCACCTGCCGCGGCGCCGAGGCGACCAGGTCGTCGCCACGGACGACGTCGGTGACGCCGTCCGTGGCATCGTCCACCACCACCGCCAGCTGGTAGGCGTACAGCCCGTCCGAGCGGCGCACGATGATGTCGCCGACATCCGTGGCCAGGAGCTGCGAGATGCCTTCGTTGACGCGGTCGGCGACCGAGACGACGCTGTCGGGCAGCATCACCCGAAGCGCCGGGCGACGGCCCTCGGCGATGAGCCGGTCGCGCTGCCCTTGATCGAGTCCGCGGCAGGTGCCCGGGTAGACGGCCTCGCCGCCACCGTGCGGTGCCGATGCCACCGCCCGATCGCGCCGGCTGCAGAAGCAGGGGTAGATCAGGCCGGTGCCGGCCAGCCGGTCGATTGCCGCCGAGTACGCGTCGTCGCGCAGCGACTGCGCGGGCGTCTCGGCGTCCCAGTCGAGTCCCAGCCAGGCCAGGTCGCGACGCACGAGCGCGACGTGCTCAGGCCGGCAGCGCTCCCGGTCGAGATCCTCGATCCGAAGCAGCATGCTGCCGCCGCGGGCGCGCACGTCGAGCCACGCCAGCATGGCGGTGCGGGCATTGCCCAGGTGCATCGGCCCGCTGGGGCTGGGCGCGAAGCGGCCCACGACCTGCGGCGTGCGGGATTCGTTGGCGGTCATCTCGCGGCGAGTCTAGAACCTGCCATGCTGCTGCGGATGCCGATGCTTGACCTGTTCGACCAGCCGCCAACGCTCGAGGGCTCGCTCGTCCGAATGGAGCCGCTCGCCGAGCGCCACCGCGAGCCGCTCTGCTCGGCGCTGTCCGACCCTTCCGTGTGGCGGTGGGTGAAGATCGACGCCTCGGCCGACCGGGCGGCCTATGACGAGTGGTTTGACCAGTCGCTGACGAATACCGCCGGTCGCAGCGAGTTCACGTTCGCGACCGTGCGCCGGTCGGACGCGGCCGTGGTCGGCACCAGCCGCTACCTCTCGTTTCGCCCCGCCGACCAGGGACTCGAGATCGGCTACACGCTGGTGGCGCCGGCCGCCTGGGGCAGCGGCGCGAATAGCGAGGCCAAGCTGCTGATGCTCGAACACGCCTTCGAACGGCTGGGCTGCGTCCGGGTCGAGTTCAAGACGGATGCCCGCAACGAGCGCGCCCGCGCCGCGCTGGCCGCGCTTCCATCCGGTTTCGAGGGCATCTTTCGCAAGCACATGCTGATGTTCGGCGGCCGCTGGCGCGATTCGGCGTGGTACGCGATCACCGACGAGGAGTGGCCACAGACGAAGCTGCGGCTGCAGGAGCGCCTGGCCGCTCAGCTGCCGCGACAGGGCACGCGGTAGGGGCCGAGCAGCAGCTTCTTGCGGAGCGAGTTGAAGTTGTGGCGGTTCGACCGGGGGCAGAAGCTGGACGGGGCGAGCGAGTACTCGACCTGGAACACCGCTTTGCCAGCCCTGATGAACTGGTTGTAGCCGTAGCTGCCGTTCTGCGCCGTGGTGCATTCGGAGTACTGCCAGCACTGCTCGTTCAGCGCCATGTCGTAGTAGGGCAGCAGCTTGGGGATCTGCGGCATGTCGTTCTTCAGCACCGCCGAGAGCCCGCGGGCGTGCGCCTCGTTCGCGAGCCAGGCGTTGTACACCAGCTGGTCGGCGGCGGTGAGCGCGAAGCCGGATGCGTTCAGGTAGCCGTCGACGTTGTCGAACTCGACGGCGTCGAAGCCCTTGGCGGCGCACATGTCGAGCCGCGCCTGCATGATCGCGCCCAGCGTGCCCTGGTACCGGCGGATGTCGAGCCAGCGTTCGCCTGGCCAGCCGTCCAGGCCCTTGCCGCGGATAGCGGTTGGAAACTGGGAGGCGTCGGGGCGCCAGCTCTCCCACGACCCGGCGCTGATGTAACAGACGACGCGCCGGCCGGGCTGCTGGTGCAGCTTGGTAACCATTCCGGATCCGGCCTCGAAGCCGTCGACGTCGTACATCCGCACCGGCAGGAAGGGCGCCTTGGGCACGCTCGCGAGCTGCCACTGCCAGCTGGTGCGGAGCGCGGGCCGCCAGCAGCCGGGGCAGGCGACGGGCGCCGGCAGAGTGACCGCGCTCGGTGCCGCGATCGGCCGCGCGGAGGCAGGAGCGGCGGCGGCAAGCGAGGTGAGCAGCGCCAGCGCGAGCAGGCGAAGCGGAAGCGGGAGGCGACCCATATGCTCACAGCTTGGGGCAGAGCGGCGCCTTGCGCCACGCCCGATCGAGTGAACGCGGCCCCTGCTCGTCGGGCTCCGCGGCCTTGCTAGAATCCCGCGGCCTCCGGCGACTCGTGCCGCATTCGTCTAGGGGCCTAGGACGCCGCCCTCTCACGGCGGTAACACCGGTTCGAATCCGGTATGCGGTACCTCTCGGAAACCCCTGCTAATCCGGGGGTTTTCGACGTTGTAAGGCGGCAACCGCTTCGCGGCCAGGAGCGGCCACTTGCGGCCCTGAGCGGCCAAATCTTGGCCACGATCTTGGCCACGCCCACGGCTATGTTGTCCGCATGGCGCGACGACCACGACCGAGAGTTGGCGGCAGGATCCTGGCGCAATCGCTCGCGCAGAAGAAGCGCCGGCTCGGCGGCCTCTCCCGGGCCGAGCCCGATGTGATCGCCCTCTCAGACGACGTGGGCATCGCCCGAGTCCAGGTCAGCCTGCAAGGCAGTTTCGGCCGCGTCGCACCGCGTGTAAGCTCGGACGCGTGAGGAACTGGCGTGTGGTGCTACCAGTCGTCGTTGCTATCGCTCTCGTATGTTGGGCCGGCCTCATGGTGAGCGATCATCGGCGACTGGCCGAAGATGTGGCCGTGTTCAAAGCCAACCCGGCGCAGACGCTCGGTCCGTCGTTCAACTGCCGTTCTCACGAGGATCAAAACGGGCAAACGACCTATGTCGCTTGCGGATCGGGAAGTAGCACGTCGTATTTCGCCGGCGACAAACGAGCTTGGTTTGGGTTCGGGTTCGTGGCAGTTCTCACACTGACTCTCGCGTCGCTGCCTCTACTCCGGGCGCGCCGTCGTCCACTGGCGTAGGCCCGCCTTGACCACGTTCCGGGCCACTCAGCCGATCGAGCGCCCGCAAGCAGACCCCGACGGCCGGACCCTCGACCGCGAGCCGTACAAGCACACCTGCTGGTGTTCGTCCAGCGGTGACCGACTCGCGGCGACCGAACGCGTTACTTCGGATCGATGGGATCGACGGTCGCCGTCCATGGCCGGTCGACAAGGACATCCGTCGCCTGGCCGCTGGCCAGAGCCGTCTTGACCGCATCCCCTTCGGAAGGGGCATCCACCTCGACGGTCGCCGCCGCATGGCCGTCGCGGTAGAACGTGACCTGGAATCGCATCAGGGGACGGCGGTACTTCGCAGCATCCGTCCAGCCACCACGCCAGTTGCAGCTGCCAGCAGGCTCATCACCAGCGCAACAGCTGCGGTCATCTCAACGTCGCCCGTCATCCAATCGAAGCTGTCGGGATCAACCTGGGGCCACGCCCATACAGCCCAGCTGACGCAGACGATGGCCGGGAGCCACATGACCCACCACCGCCGGAGGGCGAGCCCTAGCGCAGCGCTCCAAAGCGGAAGCCCCCAGATCAGGACATCGCCGTGTGCCATCAGCCCAGACTACACCGCCCGTGGGTGGCATTTGCCGCAGATTTCCTCTTGGCAGAACCGGGTTGTCTAGTACGTGACGTTTTCGACGGACTCGATCACCGTCGGCCCCGTCCTCACGGTCATGCCTGGTCGGTCGAGTGCGCCCGATGCGACCAGGCGGTCTCGGAACGCTCGCGCATCGTCGACCGAGGCGAACTCGACGCGGACGAATACCTCGTCCGGGTTGTCGGCGTTGCGCGAGACGATATGCCCCTTGCCGGCCTGCTTTCGGCCAGCCGGGTCAGAGTCGAACATGCTCTTCCAGCCGTCGTAGTCGTCGGTCTCGAAGATCAGGACTGTGAAGGCCACGGCGTCCACTCCTTCTACGGGGGTGCAGGGCAAATGACGATACCGAACTTCCGGTCGCGCGGGAGTGTCAGACGGATATGCGAGTCTGTGGCCGCTTGCCTGTCTCGTGATCACCGCCGCATGCCTCGGCATCGGACACAGCGCCGGGCCGCAATC
>JAWVEC010000361.1:0-24720 GCA_033856975.1 Gaiellales bacterium | reverse complement strand
CCCAGGCCAACCACTCGCGCTCGGCTGCCGGTTCGCTGCGCGGGCTGCACTACCACCGCCACCAGGCCGACCTGTGGTACGTCGTGACGGGGCGCTGCCAGGTGGCGCTGGCCGATCTGCGCGCGGGCGGCGGGGTGCCCGCCGTGGAGACGTTCGTGCTCGACGCCGATTCGCCGGCCACCGTCTATATCCCGGCCGGCGTCGCCCACGGCTACCTCGCGCTGACCGATATCGACATCATCTACTGGGTCACCAGCGAGTACGACCCGGCCGACGAGCACGGCGTCGCCTGGAACGACCCCACTCTGGCGATCGACTGGCAGCTCGAAGGCGAGCCGGTCGTCAGCGCCCGCGACGCCGCTAACCCGGAGCTGTCGTGGGATCTGATCCCCGCGTTTGCGTAACGGGCGCCGGCGGCCAGCTGGGGCGGGCACTGCGCGCATCGCTGCCGGGTGCGCGGTTTCTCGATCATGCCGCCCTTGACGTGTGTGACCGCGCCGCGGTCGGGCGCGAGCTGGACGGCTGCGACCTGGTCGTCCACGCCGCCGCGTTCACCGATGTGGACGGCTGTGAGCGAGATCCCGCCACGGCCCTGGCGGTGAACGGCGTTGGCGCCGCCAACGTGGCAGCCGCCGGCTGCCGTGTGATCATGGTCTCCACCGACTACGTGTTCGCCGGCCGCAAGCGGGGCGAGTACGGCGAGCATCACCGGCCGGCTCCGATCAACGCCTACGGCCGCTCCAAGCTCGAAGGCGAGCGGGCGGTACTGGCGCGCCCCGGCAACCTGGTGGTGCGCACCTCGTGGCTGTTCGGGGAGGGCCGCAACTTCATCCGCTCGATCGTGGCCGCCGACCGGGCCGGCCGCGAGCTGCGGGTGGTGGACGACCAGCGCGGGCGTCCCACCGCGGCCGTCGACCTGGCGGCGGCGATCGCCCACCTATGCGGGCGTGACGACCGGGGCGTGCTGCACGTTGCCGGCGACGGGCCGCCCTGCAGCTGGGCCGATCTGGCCGAGCTGGTGGTGGGCCGCCCGGTGTCTCGGATCAGCAGCAGCTCACTGGCGGCGGCCGCGCCGCGGCCGCGTAACAGCGCGCTCGCGCTCGATCGGGCACGCAGCCTGGGCGTCCCTCTGGCAGACTGGCGCAACTCGGTTCGAACCTACGTGGAGGCGCTGTGAGGGGAGTTGTGCTGGCGGGCGGTCTGGGAACACGGCTGGCGCCGATGACGACGGTCGTGAACAAGCACCTGCTGGACGTGTTCGACGAGCCGATGGTGTGCTACCCGATCCGCACCCTGCAGCGGGCCGGCATCACGGACATCGTGCTCGTCACCGGCCGCGAGCTGGATCAGTTCCAGGCCCTGCTGGGCGACGGCGCCGATCTCGGCGTGCAACTGGTCTACGCCCGCCAGGAGGGCGAGGGCGGGATCGCCGCCGCGCTGGCGCTGGCGGCCGAGCACGTGGACGGCGACTCGGTGGTCACGATCCTCGGCGACAACATCTTCCAGGACGACCTGGCTCCCTACGTCGAGGCGTTCAAGGCTCAGGGCGCCGGAGCGCGGGTGCTGCTGAAGCGGGTCGAGGACGCGCGCCGGTTCGGGGTGGCCAGCGTCGAGGGCGAGCGCATCACCGCCATCGTCGAGAAGCCCGAGCGGCCGGACACCGACCTGGCCGTGACCGGCTGCTACATGTACGACCGGCGCGTGTTCGAGATCATCGCCGGGCTGAGCCCGTCCGACCGCGGCGAGCTCGAGATCACCGACGTCAACAACACCTACATCGGCCGCGGGGAGATGGCATTCGACGTCCTCCCCGGCTGGTGGACGGACGCCGGCACCCATCCCAGCAAGCTGAAGGCATCGATCCTGGTCGCGCTCACCAAGGGCGTCACGTTTCACGCCTGATGCTGGCCGTGCGTGCTATCGCCAGATCAGGGTGTGCGCGGCGGAGGGGTTGGGCAGGTCGCGCAGGATCCGCACGATCCGAAGCGCAGTGTCACCCGGCCGCGGCATCTCGGCCACGACCACCTGCAGCCGATCGTCGCGCCACAGGCCGACCGCGATCTGCCGGCGGTCGGGCGAGACCGTCATTCCGCTGATGCCGTACCGCGCCTTGGCCTCGGCGACGGCGACGATGCGGTGTCCGCGCAGCTCCTTCCTGGCGACCATCTGGTCGACCGACGCAACCAGCTCCCGGCCCGAGATCCAGGCCAGCAGCGGAGGAGGAAGCTGGCCGAGGAACGGCGTCGCCGCGGTGCAGGCCACCCATCCCCGTGCCGGGTCGGTGACCAGCAGGTTGCCGTTGACGATCGAGGCCGAAAGCAGGTTACCGCGTGGCGCGAACGCCACCTGCGCCGTTCTTCCCACACAGCGGCGGGAGTGGACGACGGTGGTGCGGCCAGCCGCGAGGTCGAGCACGACCACCTGGCCGCCGGCGCCGGCGTAGGCCAGCGCCAGCGAGTCCGCCCTCCACGACGGCTTCACCGGTGACACCGAGCCGGCGATCAGGCGGTCGTGGTCGCCGTCGGCCTCGATCACCCGCAGCTGCGCGGCGCCGTGTGACTCGACCACATAGGCGATCTCGGTGCCGATCGGCGCCCACGCGGCCGCCACCACACGGCCGGCGGTGGCGTGGCTCCAGGCGATGCTGCCGTCCGACAGCCGCACGACGTCCAAGCGGTGGCCGCTGCCCACCGCCATGTTGATGGCGCCGGGCGACAGCTCGGCCGCGGAGTAGGCACGGTTCGCGACGTTGAGCGACGGCGATGCCAGCCACAGCCGGCCGCCGCCGTAGACGGCGAATCCACCCGATCCGGGCGGCAGCGGCCCACGATCGGCCGGTGGTTGCTGGTGCGTCCGGGGCGGATCCGCGATGCCGACCGCCTCGCGGACGGTGCGGCTGGCGGCCAGCGTCACCCCTGTTACCACCAGCGCGCCGACCAGCGCCGCCGCCACCAGTGCCAGCCGGTACCGCGACCGCAGGCCGGATCCGGCGGCTGCCGACAGGGCGGCCGCCCTCGCCTGCTCGGTGGCCGGCGCGCTCGGCCCGACCAGCTCCAGCACCCGCTGCAGCCGCTGCTCAAGCTCGTTCGACATCGGCCTCCTCTCGCGACCAGCCGCGAAGGTCTTCCAGCGCCCTCGCCAGCCGGGAGTGCACGGTGCCCACCGGAACGCCGATCAGGGTCGCGATCTCGGACGGCGGGTAGCCGAGCCCGTAGCGCAGCACGATCACGACCCGCCGTTGTGGCGCCAGCCCCTCGACGGCGCGCAGCAGCGTGCGATCCTCGGCCTCCAGGTCTCGCCACTCGCTCTCCAATCGCTCCGGTGCATCGAGGCCCACCAGTCGCCGCTCGCGACGCAGCAGATCGAGCGACCGGTTGACGACAATCCGGTGCAGCCAGGCGCCGAACGGCCGCTGCTCGTCGAACCGCGACAGCGCGGCGAACGCGCGCTCGAACGCGTCCTGGGCGACGTCGTCCGCCATCGCGCGGCTGCCCGTGACGACGCGCGCGGCGCGCCACGCTCCCGGCCAGTGGCGCTCGAACAGCTGGCCTGCTGCCTCACGCGATCCGGCACGGGCGCGGCGAACGAGATCGGCGTCGGTGGGAACGCCCATGGCCATGAGGGTACTACGAGTCCGGCCCCGCTCCGCGTCCCGCCTCAGCCAGCGGAGTTGCGCACGAACACGGCGCCGTCCGCGTCGCTGAAGATCTGGTGCCAGCCCGGCAACGCGCGCATCCGGTTGATCACGTTCTGCCGCAGCAGCGTCGAGGCGACCGCCACGTCGTAGCCGCGCAACACGCGTGACCAGCGCGCACGGACGCCCTGCCCGGCGACCCAGTCCGTGTAGGCCTCAAGGTCGCTCTGGCTGTAGATCTCGTAGCGGGCGTCGAACCCGACCCGCCCGTTCAGCTCGGGATGCCTCCAAAGCAGCGCCGAGGCCGAGACGTCCACGGCCATGATCTTGGCGGCCGGGTGGCTGGCCGCGTACGCGGCCGTCGCATCCAGCGGTGCGGGTGGCGCCAGCTGCTCGAAGCGCGACTGCGGTGTCGTCGCCAGCACCGCCGAGGCGCCGATCACCCCCACCACGGCCAGCGCCGGGATCAGCTTGGCGGTGACGCGCCGCAGCAGGGCAGAGTCGCCTCCGGGCGAGGTGGCGTGCATCACGTCTGCAACCAGGATCGTGGCCGCGAACGCGAACCAGATCTGGTAGCGCACCGCGTGCACGCCGGCCGCGGCCAGCGCACAGGTGACCGCCACCATGAACAGCGGCGGCCGGTAGTGGCGACCGTAGGCGAAGCCGATCGCGGCCACCGTGGCCAGCAGCACAATCACGAACTGCGTGCTGGCGCCGGTGAAGGTGGCCGGCTGCCACTCGCTGACTCGCTCCGCCAGCACCGGGTTGCCCAGCACCGAGCGGTAGTAGTCGATGATCGTCAGTCCGTAGGGCGTGATCACCAGCGCCAGCGGCATGCACACGGCCAGCATCAGGTAAGCGGCCATCGTTCGCCGCATAGCCGCCCGCCGGTTGTGAGCCGCCGCCCACAGGCAGTATGCGACCACGATCGGCGCCGCCAGCATCACCGAGCCGTGCAGATTCGCCCACAGCAGGAAGACGAGCGGGAGGATCAGAAGCCGGCGACCGAACCGCCGTTCGCGATCGTCGTCCAGGATCACGATCAGCGTCAGCACGAACAGGGGGTAGGCGAAGCTCTGGGTGCGCACGATCGTGTTCAGCTCGCAGACGCCGTATGCGATTACGGTCCAGATCAGGGTGCGAACCGGCGAGACGCCGCGATGCATCATGTAGCCGGCCAGCAGCCCGAACGCGAGCGCGATCGAGGCCGCGGACAGGGCGCCAACAGCCGGATAGCCGCCCGCCCGGTATGCCTCGTAGAAAAGCCACTGGCCCAGCCACTGCTGGTCGATCCAGGGCTTTCCGTGCGCGGCCCAGGTGAGCGTCTCGATCCGCGGCAGTCCATGCTGCGCGATCAGCCGGCCCGTGCTGAGATTGGTGTAGGTGTCCAGCAGCAGCAGCCGCGAGGTTGTCATGGCGACGCCGGTGAACACGAGCGCCGCCAGCCACAGCGGCCATCCGGGCAGCCGTGTGCTACGCCGCGCCGCGGTTGTTAGAGCGTGGCGGTGATCAGCGATCGGTGGTGCGTCGCTCAACGTGTGCATCGAGAGGGCTATCGGCAGATGCCCGCGCGGGTGTTAGCCCGGTGTGGCAGCCGCCAAGGGGCGTGATTCGTCGACAACCAGCAGCGTCTCCAGCGTGGGATCCGAGCAGTAGGCGACGCGGGTGCCGGCGGCGGCCTCGGATCGCAGCGCCGACAGGATCTCCGTCGTCACCAGCTCGCCCGGCGCAAGCGCCGGAATCCCGGGCGGATACGGCGCCGCCGTCTCGGCCGCGACCCGGCCCACTGCCTCGCGTGCCGGGACGCGCTCGCGGGCCGCGAAGAACGCCTCCCGCGGGCTGATCGCCACCGTCGGCTCCAGCGACCAGACGCTGGAGGCGGCGACGTTTCGGGGCGTGCCGCGGCGGGCGTGCAGCGATCGCTCGAGCGCTGCCACCAGTCTCTCGACCGAATCCGCGCTGTCAGCCAGGGTCACGATCGGCACCAGCGTGTCGCGGTCCGTCATCTCCAGCCGCAGCCCTTCGGCCAGCAGGTCGGCCTCGACCGCGAACCCGTCGGCGCCGGTGCCGGCCAGGCCGATCACGAGCTTGGTGGGGTCGGAGGCCGGCGAGACGTGCAGTCCCGGGATGGCTCCGAGCCGTTCACGGGCCGAGGCGACCACCTCGATCGTGACCGCCAGCAGCTCCTCGCCTCGATCCTCGATCAGCTGGCGGGCGCGGTCGCTGGAGGCCAGGATCGCGGCGGCAGGGCTGGTCGTGTGCAGCAGCTCGAACGCCTCGTCCAACCGGTCGAGGTCGAGCAGGCCGCCGCGGGCGAGCACGATCGAGCCCTGGGTGAACGCGGTCAGGTTCTTGTGGGTGGAGGTGACCATCGCGTCCGCCCCGAGCGCGATCGCGTGCTTCGGCAGGTCGGGGTGAAATCCGAGGTGGGCACCCCACGCCTGGTCGACGATCAGCGGCACGCCGGCGGCGTGGGCATGGCCGGCGATCGACTCGAGGTCGGAGATCATGCCGACGTAGCTCGGCTCGACCAGGAACACGGCGCGGGCGTCAGGCGCCGAGCGGAGCGCTTCCGCCACCCGCGATGGCGGCACGGTGGTGGCGAGCCCGGTGTTGGGGTCGACGTCGGGCCGCACCCAGATCGGATCCAGGCCGGCCAGCACCAGCCCGCCGAACAGGGATTTGTGCAGCGTCCGCGCCACCACCACGCGGGCACCGGGCGAGGCGACCGCGAGCGCCAGCGCCTGGTTTCCGTGCGTCGACCCGGCGACCGAGAACCGGCACATGTCGGCACCCCACAGCCTCGCCGCCAGCCGCTCCGCGAGGCCCAGCACGTCGCGCCCCATGCGCGAGTCGTCCGCGCCCGACACGAGCGGCAGATCGTGCTGTAGCAGCGGCCCAGCGATCCCCGCCGCGCGTTTGTGCCCGGGCACCGTGAACGTGGTGCCGGGATCCGCCAGGAAGGCGTCGACGGCGTCGGCAAGCGGGGCGTCAGAGGGCACGGCGGCGGAGGATACGCCAAGTGGCACGCGCTCGAACTGCCAAGTGGCACGCGCTGGAACTGCCAAGTGGCACGCAGGGTTGACGTACCGCCGCCGAGCATGCACCATCCATGCTGCTGCGCGGACGGCGTGGGACGCTACACACTGGGGGCACAAAGATGAGAGGGCTGATCTTGGGCGCGGTGGTGATCGCTGCGGCGGTGTCTGTGACAACGGCCAGCGCACGTGCCGCCAGGCCGGAGACGGCGGGCCACATCGGAGGCGTGGTGCACGCCCGCGGCGCCGCGGCCGCCGCGCAGCCGGGCGGCAACCTGACTTGGCACGGCGGGCCGGTGCAGCACACCAACACCACGTATGCGATCTACTGGATCCCGTCCGGCTTCTCGCTCGGCGCCGGGTACGTCCCGACTATCAACGGCTTCCTGAAGAACGTCGCCGCCGACAGCGGCAAGACCTCGAACGTCTACTGGAGCGACGGCCAGTACACCGATGCCACCGGCGCCGCGGCGTACAAGTCGAAGTTCGGCGGCACGGTCAGGGACACCAACCCGTTTCCCGCCAGCGGCTGCACGGATCGCTTCACGGCCGTCTGTCTAACCGACTCGCAGATCCAGGCCGAGATCGCCCGCGTGATCACGAGCATGGGCTGGACACCGGGCGCGGGCAAGATGTTCTTCATGTTCACACCCAAGAACGTGGGCAGCTGCTTCGGCAACACGTGCGCGTTCTCCAGCTACTGCGCCTACCACGGCTTCTTCGGGTCAGCCTCGGCGCCGACGATCTACGCGAACCAGCCGTACGCGGCCTTCGTGCCGGACGCCTGCGACTCCGGTCAGCATCCCAACGGCAACGCCGCCGATGCCACCATCAACGTCGCCAGCCACGAGCACAACGAGGCCAACACCGATCCGCAGCTGAACGCGTGGTACGACGGCCAGGGCTTCGAGAACGGCGACAAGTGTTCCTGGACGTTCGGCACGCCGCTGGGGTCGACGACGACCGGCCAGTACAACCAGGTGATTGGCACGGGCAGGTACTACCTCCAGCGCGAGTGGAGCAACGCCCGCTCGGGCTGCGTGCTGACCGGCCGTTAGATGATCTAGGCGACGCGGCCGCGGCGCTCTTCCGGCGTGCCGGAGTGCGGCAGCTCGGAGGTGAGCTCGGCCACCCGGCGCCGGTCGTCATCGGTGATCTGCAGCACCTCGCAGCCCACCCGCTGGCGGCCGTAGTGCGAGTCGGCGGTCTGGAGCACCCGGGCCTGCATGCGCAGCACACGTCCGCCGACCGTCACCATCAGGGCGAACCGGTCGCCGATGCTGAACTCGCGATCCGTCACGAAGGCGACGCCGGACGGCGAGAGATCGGCCAGGCGCACGTCGAACTCCTCGTTCGCGGCGATACCGCGGGCGCCCAGCACGTGCAGCAGCGCGAGCTCGTCCATCCTCGCCCGCGCCGTCACGCGATGGCTGTCACGGCGGCGCACGTCGAGCACCCGCAGGTGCACGCTCGCCATCCACTGGCTGGCGTAGAACACCTCGGCCACGGACAGCTCGATGTCATAGCCACCGCCGCCGGGATCGACCGTGCGCGCGAGCAGTTCGAGCGCAGGACGGACGCGGAGCTTCGACACCTGGGCGACGATGTAGGGCCCCTGCTGGTGTTGCATCTCGAGCGACAGCACGCCGCCGTCAGCCGAGAAGACCTCGACCGTCGCCGACGGAAGTTGCGAGAGGATGCTGACGGCGAGGTCGGCGAGCTTGTTGTCGTTTGGCCTTGCCATCGTTTCGGGTCCCGTTATCGGCGTTCTGGCGCAGAGGGTTAGCCGCGTCTCGCGCCGCCGCCACTCCAGCCCTGGCCACCACCGTCCGATAGGTGCTCCAGATGATGTGGACAGCGCCACCGGAGGCCCTCACCAGCGCCCGCCTGCGCGCGCTCTCCCGCTTCGCGCTCGGCGGCCTGCTGATCATAGCCGCGGCCGGGCTGACAGCTCTGCTCCTGTGGCGCACCGCGGAGGGTCACGGCGTGACCCAGCTGACCGACTTTCGCATCTTCCGCAGCGCAGGCCAGGACGTGTTTCGGGGGGCGTCGCCCTACCCGGTGCCGAGCGTGGAAGCGATGCGCGGCCAGTCCGTGTTCGTCTATCCGGCCCCTGCCGCGGCGGCCTTCACGCTGCTCGCGATCTTCCCGTTCACCATCTCGTGGCTGCTGTGGCTGGTCGCGATGGGCGCGGCGATGCTGCTGGCGCTGTACCTGGCCGGCGTGCGCGACCCGCGCGTGGTCGCCTGCTGGTTCCTGGCGCCGGCGATGGCGCAGACGTTCGTGATTGGATCGCTGGCGCCGCTGCTCGCGCTCTGCGCCGTGCTGGCGTGGCGCCACCGCGACCGGACGTGGGTCGTCGCTTCGGTGCTGGCGCTCGCGATCTGCCTGAAGCTGTTGCTGCTGCCCCTGATCCTGTGGCTGGCGATGACCGGCCGCGTGCGGGCCGCCCTGGCGACGGTCGCACTGACGCTGGCGGCGTGCGTGGCCGGGTGGGCGTTGATCGGCTTCGCCGGCCTCGCCGACTATCCGCATCTGCTCTCGTCGCTATCGGTGATCGAGCAGGAGATCGGGTTCTCGACGCTGGCGCTCGGGGCGGCGGTCGGCCTGCCGGCCGCCGCCGCGCAGGCGTTCGCCGGTGCCTGCACGGCGGCCGTCTGCCTACTGGGTTGGATGCGCGCTCGGCGCGGTGACGAGCAGGGCTCGTTCTGCCTGCTGCTGGTCGCCGGCCTGGTGATCTCGCCGATCGTGTGGGCGCACTACCTGGCGATCGTGGCGGTCGCGATCGCGCTGTACCGGCCGCGCCTCTCGCCGCTGTGGCTGATGCCGCTCGTGTTCTGGGCGGTGCCCAACCTGTTGCCGCGCGGCAATCTGGTCTGGCTGGTGCTATGGCACGCGATGCTGGTGCTGACGCTGCTGCCGGCGCTCGGCGTGTCGGTTCCCGGCCGCTGGCCCGCGCGGGCGGCCCGCGCCAGCGCCTGAGGCGGTCAGCCATGCGGTTCGCCGCTGGCCGGAGTTGCCGCGGCGGGCGTAGCTAGGCCTTCTTCCCGATCTCTCCCGCGACCGGGTCGCTGTGCCGCGCGCCAACGTTCAGCGGGTGGTGGCACGCCGCCAGGTGCGAGATGCCGGCACTTCCGCCGTGCGGCACCAGCGGCGGCTCCTCGCGTGCGCAGATCTCTGTCGCGTAGCGGCAGCGGGGGTGGAAGCGGCAGCCGCTGGGCGGATCGACCGGGCTTGGCACGTCGCCCTGCAGCACGATCCGGTCGCGCTGCTCGGCCAGGTCGGGATCCGGGATCGGGATGGCCGAGAGCAGTGCCTCGGTATACGGGTGCACCGGCCGCCGGTAGAGCTCCTCGGCGGGCGAGATCTCGACGATCTTGCCCAGGTACATGACCGCGATCCGATCGGACACGTGGCGCACCACCGACAGGTCGTGGGCGATGAACATGTAGGTCAGCTGGAACTCGTCCTGGAGGTCGTCGAGCAGGTTGACCACCTGGGCCTGGATCGAGACGTCAAGCGCCGACACCGGCTCGTCGGCGACGATCAGCCGCGGGTTCAGCGCCAGCGCGCGGGCGACGCCGATCCGCTGTCGCTGGCCGCCCGAGAACTCGTGTGGATAGCGGTTGTAGTGCTCGGGGTTGAGGCCGACCACTGACAGCAGCTCCTGCACTCGCCGCTTGATGGTTGCGCGGTCGCCGCCCTGGCCATGGATCCGCAACGGGTCGCCGATCACCTGGCCGATCCGCTTGCGCGGGTTGAGCGAGGCGTAAGGATCCTGGAACACCATTTGCATGTGGCGGCGCACCCGGCGCAGATCGGAGCGGCCGAGGTGGGAGATGTCCTGCCCCTCGAACTCGATGCTGCCCGCCGTCAGCTCATACAGCCGCAGCACGCAGCGGCCGAGCGTCGACTTGCCGCAGCCCGACTCGCCCACCAGGCCGAGCGTCTCGCCCGCCTGCACCTCGAAGCTGACGCCGTCGACGGCGTGCACGGCGCCCACCTGCCGCTGCAGCACCAGCCCCTTCTTGATCGGGAAGTGCTTCTTGACGTCGGTCACGCGCAGCAGCGGCGCCGAGCCGGGGTCGCTCATGCCGGCTCCGTCAGCGTGGGAGAGACGGTGGCGGCGCGCCGCGTGCGCCGGTCGTCGAGCGCCAGCCAGCAGCGGTCGAGGTGGCCCTCGCCGGCGCGCGGCTCGAGCGACGGGTCGTTGGCGCAGGCGCCGAACCGGTGCGGGCAGCGCGGGCCGAACCGGCAGCCGGCGGGCGGGTTCACCATCGAGGGCGGCTGGCCCTGGATCGCCACCAGCCTGCGCGGCTTCGGCCGGTCGAGGCGCGGGATCGAGCCCAGCAGGCCCCAGGTGTAGGGGTGCTGGGGATCGCGGAACAGCTGGCGCTTGCTGCCCCGCTCGACGATCTGGCCGGCGTACATCACGTTGATGGTGTCGGCGATGTCCGCGACGACGCCCATGTCGTGGGTGATCAGCACCACCGCCGAGCCGAAGTCGGCCTTCAGCCGCTTCAGCAGCTCGAGGATCTGTGCCTGGATGGTGACGTCGAGCGCGGTGGTCGGCTCGTCGGCGATCAGCAGGTCGGGGTTGCACGAGAGTGCCATCGCGATCATCACCCGCTGTCGCATGCCGCCCGAGAACTGGTGCGGGTAGTCGTCGACGCGAGCCTCCGGCTGGGGGATGCCGACGGCGGCCAGCAGGTCGATCGCGCGCCGGTGCGCCTGGCGCCGGTTGAGCGGCTCGTGCGCCCGCAGCTGCTCCTCGATCTGCCAGCCGACGCGGTAGACCGGGTTCAGCGACGTCATCGGGTCCTGGAAGATCATCGCCACCTCGGCGCCGCGCACGTCGCGCATCTCGTCCTTCGACAGAATCATCAGGTCGCGGCCCTTGTACAGCACCTGGCCCTCAAACTCGGCGTTTGGGTCGTTGATCAGCTGCATCACCGTCATCATGCTGACGCTCTTGCCCGAGCCCGACTCGCCCACGATGCCCAGCACCTCGCCCGGCATGACCGTGAACGAGACGCCGTCCACCGCCCGCACGACGCCATCCTCGGTGCGGAACGAGACGTGCAGGTCGCGGACATCCAGCAGCGGCTCGGTCATGCCGGCCGCACCCGGGGATCGAGCCACGCGTAGGCGATGTCGACCAACGCATTCGCAAACACGATGAAGAAGGCGCCGTAGACGACGGTCGCCATGATCACCGGCAGATCGAGGTTGTGCAGCGACTGGAAGGTGAGCAGTCCGACGCCGGGCAGGCCGAACACGACCTCGGTCAGAAGGGCGCCGCCGCCGACCAGGGCGCCGAAGTCGAGTCCGAACAGGCTGACGAAGGTGATCAGCGAGGTGCGCAGCTGGTGTCGCAGCAGCACCCGCCGCTCGGAGATGCCCTTCGAGCGGGCGGTGCGGACGTAGTCCTCGTTCTCGGTCTCGAGGATGTTTGCCCGCAGCACGCGGGCGTAGAAGCCGATGTAGAGCACCGACAGCGTCAGCCACGGGATCACCAGCTGCTTGAACCACATCCAGGGATCGCCGGTCAGCGGCGTGTAGCCGAGCGGCGGCACCCAGCTGAACAGGAACGTGCCGTGCAGCCGGTTCTGCGTGATCAGGTTCATCACCTCGCCCAGCCAGAACACGGGCATCGAGATGCCGATCAGGGCGATGATCATCAGCAGCGGATCGAACAGCGTGCCCTTCAGCACCGCGGCCGCCAATCCCATCGCGATCGAGACCACCACCCAGATCACGGCCGCCCCGAACACCAGCGACAGCGTCACCGGCGCGGCGGAGACGATCTCCGGCATGACCTTGACGCCCTGGTTCGAGTAGGACGTGAGGTCGCGCGTGACGAACAGCTTCTTCATCAGGATCAGGTAGCGCACCGGCAGCGGCCGGTCGAGCCCGTACTGGTGGCGGATCAGCACCATCGTCTCGGGGTTGGGGTTGCGTCCGGCCAGCTGGCGGGCGGGATCGACGCCGGGGGTGAGGAAGAAGATCGCGAACACCAGCAGCGTGATCGCGAACAGCACGGCGACCGTGCCCAGCATGCGGCGGGCGATGAACGCAAGCACGTTACTTGCCGATCCTGAGCTTGGCGCGGGGGTCGAGCGCGTCGCGCACGCCGTCGCCCAGCACGTTCAGCGCCAGCACCGTGAGCACGATCATCACGCCCGGCGCGATGGCGACGATTGGCCTGGTGTAGAGCAGCTGCTGGCCGTCGTCGATCACCGTGCCCCAGCTGGCGTTGGGCGGCTGGACGCCGATCGAGAGGTAGGACAGGGCAGACTCGGTGAGGATGGTGGTGGCGATCATCAGCGGCAGCAGCACGATCACGGTCGAGATCACGTTCGGCAGGATCTCGCGGAACATCAGCCGCCAGTTCGAGGCGCCGAGCGCGGTCGCCGCCTCGATGAACTCCTTCTCCCGGACCGAGAGCACCGCGCCCCGGATCGGCCGGGCGACGTAGGGCACGTAGACGCCGCCGATGATCAGCGTCGGCAGCCACAGGCTCTGAGCCTGGATGTGGATCGGCCCCAGCGCCAGGCCGTTGGGCGCGGTCAGCAGCACCGTGCCGACCGAGATCGCGAGCAGGAACACCGGGAACGCCCAGATCAAATCCATCAGGCGCGACAGGATGCCGTCGGTGATGCCGCCGAAGAAGCCGGCCAGGAGGCCCACGATCGTGGCCGCCAAGCACGCGATCAGCGCCGATCCGACCCCGACCAGCAGCGAGCTGCGCCCGCCGTACAGGACGCGGGACATCACGTCGCGGCCCTGGTTGTCGGCGCCCAGAAAGTAGTTGCCGTGCCACGTGGGACCGATCGGCGTCTCGCCCAGCTTCAGCACGCCGCCGCCCTGCTGGAGGATCGGCACCCGCTTGCCGTTGATCACGGTGGTGCCGTTCAGGTTGTTGACGAACGGATCGGTGTGCGCGACGTGGTCGGCGTACAGCGGCGCCGCGAACGAGACCAGCACGATCAGCAGGAACAGCACCAGCGCTGCGATCGCCAGCCGGTCTCGCAGCAGCCGCCGGCCGGCCAGCGCCCACGGGCTGCGGCCGGCGACCTGCTCCTTGACGCCATCCTGCGGCGTGGTCTCCTCAACGACGATCTGCGACACGCCCGTGCTGCCGTCCGGGCCTCTACTTGACCGATAGGTGTGAAAACAGCATGTACCACTGCGGGCTCCAGGCGTAGCCCTTCACCCGCTTCGAGACGAAGTCGATCAGCTTGGGGTTGAACAGCTGCACCATCGGCGCCTGATCGGTCACTTCCGCGTCGATCTTCGCCCACTGCTCGTTGGCTGCCGTGGGATCGGTCTCGCCCAGGGTGAGCGCGGCGTCCATCTCGGCCTGGATCGTCTTGTCGCAGAATCCCGAGATGTTCGGGCTGGCGTCGCTGTGGGGATGGAACCCGGGGCAGCCGAACAGCACGTTCAGGAAGTCGGACGCTGCCGGGTAGTCCTGGTACCACTGCGAGTAGCCGACCTGGACGTTGTTGTCGGAGTTCTGGATGTAGCCGTACTGGATGCCGCCCGCCAGCAGCTTGGCGCTGGCCTTGTAGCCGATCGCGTTCAGGTCGTTGACCATCTGCTGCGCGATCGCCTTGCCCACCTCGTCGGTGGTTCCCACAACCGACACCTTCGCGCCCTTGGTGCCGGACTCGGCCACCAGCTGCTTGGCCTTGGCCAGGTCGGGGCCGTGCCACACGCCGTCGCCAGGGTTGGTGGTGTACGGGCAGTAGGGCTTGTATCCGGGGAAGTTGGGCGGCAGCACCTGGCATGTCGGCACCGCCAGCGACGGGCCGCCGTAGATCTTGACGTAGGCGCTGCGGTCAGCGGCGAAGTTGATCGCCTGCCGCGCCTTCTGGTTGTCGAACGGCGGGATGTTGACGTTCAGCGCGAAGTAGTACTCGGCCGTCAGCGGGTTGACGTGCACCTGGTCTGCGTACTGCGTGCTGAGCTCGTTCAGCCGGTCGGAGGGCGGCGGGTCGAACACCCAGTCAGCCTGCCCGTTCTCGACCTGCGTCACCTCGGCCTCCACCGTGAGGCCGAACTTGTAGTCGATCTCGTCCACCATGCCGTCAGGCTGGGTGTCGGCGTTCCACACCTTGAAGGAGGGGTTTCGCACCAGCACGGCCTCGTGCTGGGGGTCGTACGACTTCCACATGTAGGGGCCGGTGCCCGGGGGTGGGTTGTTGCCGAGATCCTTCAGCGAGGTGTTGCCGGGCACCGCGAAGGCGAACGGCAGCGACAGCTTGTAGAGGAACTCGGGGTCGGGAGCGGTCAGGTTGAACGTGACCGTGCCGGCCGCGTCATCGGCCACGACGCCCTTGGTGAGGTCGCACGAGGCGGCGTTCTTGAGGCAGGCGTCGGCGCCGACGATGCCGCCGTAGAAGCCGTTTGCCGGCCCCGGCACCGTGAACTGGCGCGTCATGACGGTGACGAAGTCGCTGGCCTTGAGGGGCGTGCCGTCCGAAAACTTGATGCCCGGCCGCAGCGTGAAGGCGTAGGTCTTGCCGCCGTTGGTGGGCTTGGGGATCTCGGTTGCCAGGTCGGGCAGCAGCTCGGTGCCCGCGGCGCCGCCGGTCGATCGGAACTGAACGAGTCCGTCGTAGGTGATGATCAGAAGCTGCCACTCCTGGAGCGTGTAGTTCTTGGCCGGATCGGCCGGGCCCCAGTTCGAGTTTGCGAGCAGGGTCAAGGTGCCACCGCGCCCACCGCCGGACGACGAGCCGGCGCCGCTGCTGTTGCTACTGCCGCTGCCGCCGCCACATGACGTGGCAAGCAGTACGACGGCGACCAGGGTCGTGAAGCTCAAAAAGCTGCGGTTTCGCATCCTCGTCCTTTCGCAAACGGTGGGCCGCTGCCCGGCGGGTCGCCGATGTTACATCACGGTCCGTATAAACGCTAAGACGACCGCGGGCTGACTTGGATAGGTGCCCCGGCGAACGGGTTGCTCCGTGGCCGCAACCGTGAGATACATCTCATCTCTGACTGCGTCCGTCTCTCGACACAGGAGGTATCGACATGTCCACAACTCCGGCGCTTGATGCCGACCGGATCAAGTCGCTCTCCGCCGGCGTCTCCGGCACTGTGCTGCTGCCCTCCGACGCGGGCTACGACGAGGCGCGGCGCGTGCACAACGGCCTCGTCGACCGGCGGCCGGCCGCGATCGCGCACTGCCACACCACCGCCGACGTGGTTGCCGCGGTGCGTTTCGCCACCGGATCCGGGCTCGAGATCGCGGTCCGCGGCGGTGGCCACAACGTCGCCGGCCGCTCCGTCTGTGAGGGCGGGCTGCTGATCGACCTGTCCGGGATGCGCGCGGTCGAGGTCGATCCGGCGACGCAGACCGCCCGCGTTCAGGGTGGTGCGCTCTGGCATGAGCTGAACGACGCTGCGGCCGAGCACGGGCTGGCGGTCACCGGCGGGGCGATCTCGACCACCGGCGTCGGCGGCTACACGCTGGGCGGGGGGCTGGGCTGGCTGATGGCCACCCAGGGCCTTGCGGCTGACAACCTGATCGGGGTCGAGCTGGTCACGGCCGACGGGTCGGTGCTCCAGGTCTCCGATGAGGCGGAGCCCGATCTGATGTGGGCGCTGCGCGGCGGGGGCGGCAACTTCGGAGTGGCAGCGTCGCTGACCTTCCGTCTGCGGCCGGTTGGCATGGTGGTGGGCGGACTGATCGCCCACCCGGTCGAGGCGGCTCGCGACATGCTGCGGTTCTATCGCGACGCGGTCGCCGACTGCTCCGACGAGCTGACGGTGTTCGCGGGTCTGGTGCACGCACCCGACGGCTCGGGGCACAAGCTTGCCGCCATGATCGTGTTCCACACCGATCCCGACCGGGCAGACGCGGAGCTGGCGCCGTTCCTCGGCTTCGGCACGCCGCTCGTGACCCAGGTCGGCCCGATGCCCTACCCGGTCATGAACACGATCCTGGACGAGGGCTATCCGAAGGGGGCGCTCAACTACTGGCTCTCGAGCTTCACCGGCGGGCTGTCGGACGAGCTGATCGACACGGTGATCTCACGCTTTGAGACGATCCCATCGCCGATGTCGGTGATCCTGTTCGAGCACTTCCACGGCGCGGTGACCCGCATCGATCCCACCGCCACGGCGGTTCCGCACCGCGATCCGGGCTTCAACATGCTGCTGCCGTCAGAGTGGCTGGATCCGGCGGACACGGTCAAGAACATCGCCTGGACGAAGGACACGTTCGCCGCCGTCGCGGAGCACCTTGCCCCGGGGCGCTGGCTCAACTACCTGGGCGACGATCAGGCCGACGACGCGATCCAGGCGGCCTACGGCCCCAACTTCGGACGGTTGCGCGAGGTCAAGCGGCGCTACGACCCCGGCAACGTCTTCCACCTCAACCACAACATCGTGCCCTGACCTGCGCGTCCGGCCCTGGCGTCTAACCTCGGGGCCAGGGCGGGAGGCGTGGGCTGCCCTTGACGGGCGGGCGCACGATGCGTAGCGTCGGCGCGATGCCGGTCGAGAGCCATGAGCGAGGCGGGGACGAGGGGCGGCCGCGTGCGGATCGGTAAGGCCGAGCCCGCCGTCAGCGAGATCTGCCAGGCCTACCCCGACCGGGTCGAGGTGCGGGGCCGCGACCTGTGCGGCGACCTGATGGGCCGGCTGAGCTTCACCGAGTACTTCCACCTCTTGCTGACCGGCCAGGAGCCGACCGAGCAGCAGCGCTTCTTCCTCGACCTGCTGCTGATCGCGATTGCCGAGCACGGCATGATGCCGACCAACGTCGCCGCCCGCATGACGCTGGCAGCCGACCCGGACTCGCTTCAGGGAGCCGTCGCGGCGGGCATTCTTGGCTGCGGCCCGGTGATCCTGGGCACGGCGGAGTCGTGCGCGCGGCTGCTCGAGCAGGCCCAGGTGCGCGTGCTGGGGGGTGACAGTCCGGCCGCGGCGGTCGCGGAGCTGGCGCGGGCGATCCACACATCAGGTGCCAAGGCGCCCGGGTTTGGCCACCCGGTGCACCGGCCGCTCGACCCACGCGCCGAGCGCATCCTCGAGCTGGCTGACGCTCGCGCGGCCAGCGGCGCCCACGTGCTGCTGGCGCGTCAGATGCGCGACGCCGTGGCGAGCGTCTGGGGCCGGCCGCTGACGATGAACGTCTCGATGCCGATCGCCGCCGTGATGCTCGACCTCGGCTTTCCGGCCGCCACCGTGAAGGCGATTCCGCTGCTCGCGCGCACGGCGGGGCTGCTGGCACACCTGGCAGAGGAGCGTCAGCAGCCGGTCGGATTCGTGATGGCGTCGGCTGCCGAGCACGCGATCGAGTACCGCCGTCCGCCGGAGGAGCGGGGCTGATGCCGGCGTCCGAGGTCGAGCTGCGGCCGTGGGCCGAGCAGCTCGACCTCGATGACGCCGCCTACCGGTCGCAGCTCGCCTACCTGTTCGACCGCTCGCGGTTCTATCGCCGCAAGCTGGCCGCGGCCGGGTTCGAGACAGCGCAGGCGGCCGGGGGGCTGGACGGCATCGGGCGGCTGCCGCTGACAGAGAAGGACGAGATCAGGGCGACCGGCAGCGCCGAGCAGCCGATCGGCGCGCACCTCTGCGCCTCGCCGTCCGAGATCGTCCGCATCTACTCGACCAGCGGCACCACCGGCGCGCCCAGCTACATCCCGCTGACGGCTGGCGACCTCGAAAACTGGGTGACGGGTTCGGCCCGCAGCTACGCCGCCTCCGGCATCACGGCCGGCCAGCGGATCGTCTCGACCTACAACGCGGGGCCGTTCGTGGCCGGCGCCGCGCTGGCGTCGTTCGAGCGCATCGGCCTGACGCACATCCCGGTCGGCACCGGAAACAGCGAGCGCCTGATGCGGGCGGTCGAGCTGCTGCGGCCCGAGGCGGTGGTGCTGACGCCGTCGTACGCCGCGCACCTGATCGAGTGGGCGGCGGAGCGAGGCATCGATCTGGCCCGCTCGAGCGTCAGCCGGGTGCTGGTGGCGGGCGAGCCCGGTGGCGGCGAGCCGGCCTTCCGCGCCATGCTCGAGCGGGGCTGGGGAGCGACGGTGACCGAGGCGATGGGGATCGGCGACGTCGGCGTCTCGCTGTGGGGGGAGTGCGAGCACCGCGACGGAATGCATCTGGGCGCGCGCGGCTTCGTACACGCCGAGCTGATCGACCCCGTCAGCGGCGAGGTCGTCGAGATGGATGACGGCGCCCGCGGCGAGCTGGTGCTGAGCCATCTGCAGCATCGCGCCGCGCCGCTGCTGCGCTTCCGCACCCGCGACCACGTTCACGTGCGGATGGCGGACTGCGGCTGCGGGCGCACCGGGCCGCGGGTGCGCTGCATCGGCCGCACCGACGACATGCTGATCGTGCGCGGCGTGAACCTGTTTCCGTCGGCCGTCCGGGAGGTGGTGGGCGAGTTCCTGCCGCGCGTCAGCGGCCATATCCGCGTGCGGCCGCGGACGGCCGCGGTGAAGCAGGATCCGCCGCTGCCGGTGGCCGTCGAACTGGCTCGCGACGTGCCCGCCGGGGACAGCCTTGCCGACGAGATCCGTGACAGACTGCGCAGCGTGCTCGTCGTCCAGACCAGCGTCGAGCTGGTGCCGTGGGGCAGCCTGGATCGCAGCGAGTACAAGTCGAAGCTCGTCGGCCAGTAGGGAGTTCTATGCGAAAGCTTCAGAGCCAGGGCGTCCACCACATCACGATCACCGGCGCCGACCGAAAGACGTCGATCGACTTCTGGGAGGGCGTGCTGGGCATGCCGTTCGTGTTCGAGCAACCCAACCTCGACAACGAGTCGGAGAGCCATCTCTACTTCGATCCCGGTGACGGTCGCCTGATCACCATCTTCACCAACGAGCAGCGCACGCCCGATCCTCGCCGCACGCCGATCGAGCCCGGCTGCGTCCACCACGTCGCCTTCTCGCTGTCGCAGGCCACGTTCCACCAGGCCGTCGAGCGCCTGGACGAGCGCCAGATCAGCCACAGCGGCGTCAAGGATCGCGGCTTCATGGACTCGATCTACTTCTCGGATCCGCTGGGGCTGTTGATCGAGCTGGCGTCGTACCGCTTCGAGCCGCCGTTCGGCTTCACGCATGCCGACGTGCTGCTGGAGGCGCACAGGATCCGGGTCGAGCGCGGCGATCACAACATCGACCAGGTGCACCTCGCCGACGCGATCGAGGCGATGGTCGGCCGCTCGCGCGACTCGCTCTCGGATGATCGATCGCCAAAGAACCCCTACCAGTAGCGCAAGGAGAGTTCGCATGCCCGACATCACCCTCAACATCCTCAAGCCGAGCGTCAACAACCTGACGGTGCGGATCTTCATGCGGGCGGCGAAGCTCGGCTGCGAGGAGGTCGACGTGTGGGGCAAGACGCAGGAGCCCGACTTCCTGCGCAAGGACCCCGCCCACCTGACACCGATGATCGAGGAGCAGGGACTGCCGCGGGGCTCGCTGTGGGAGAGCTGCGCGATCATGCAGTACCTCTCAAACGTGCACGACCTCGACCGGCTCTACCCGCGCGACCCGGCGGAGCGGGCGATGACCGACAGCGCGATGTTCTACCTGATCGGCACGCTCTACCCCCTGATCACGCGAGCGACCTATCCCATGCTCGGGTTCCCGCAGTATCCGGGCGAGGTCGGGACGTCGGACGCCGACGACGAGATGAAGGCCGTCGCGCAGCGGGCGGCGGCTGACGCGATCGCCGAGCCGCTCGACGTCTACCGCGCATTCTTCCTGGACGGCCGGCGGTTCATCGGCGGGGACGGGCCATCGATCGCGGACATCCGGCTGGCGGCCTCGCTCGAGTTCCTGCGCGCGATCGAGTACGAGCTGCCGGACTGGGCCGAGGAGTACATGTCGGCCATGGAAGCGTCGCTCGGTGAGGCGTACTCGGAGCCGGTGGCCGACGTGCGCGGGTACATCGCCCACGTACGGTCGCAGGTGGCCTGACGGAGGCGCCTGAGGGGTGGCGGGGTCGTGCCGCCATCGCTCAGCATCGCAGCGTCAGCCGCGACCGGCCCGCGCTGCCTCCTCTTCGACCGTGCGCTCGGCGGTCGGCAGCGCCTCCAGCCGAGCGTCGGGGATCGGCTCGCCGCTCTCGACGGAGCGGCCGAAGCTGCCATCACGCAGTCGCTGCTCGGCGCGCTCGACGGCCGCCAGCTGCTCGCGCAGCTCGTCGATCCGGCCCTGGTCGTACTCGTTCTGATACGTGTCGCTCGCCTCATCCGCGATCTCGTTGGTCGAGAGCTCCTCGTTCGGCTCGATCGCCGCGTTTCGCAGCTGCTCCTCGATCTGCTCTCGGGCTGCACTCAGCAGCTCCTGTGCGCGTGCCTGATCCATGATCTCTCTCCTTCAAACCGTCCGAAATCGACGTGGGTCCGCAGACAGTGCGGAGGGATGGCAGCCTAACCAAACTCAGGATCGGTCGCGGCTGTGAGTGGACGTCAGCCGACCGAGCAGGCGGCCGAGGACGTTGCCCCGCACCGACGGCGGTACTCCGGCATCGGCGCCGAGACCGAACAGGAAACGGGCCAGCTCGGCGGTCGTCTCGTCGTCGAGTGCGACCACGCATGTGACGCGGCCATCGGCGTCGTAGACGCTGAGGCGGGTGTGTGGCGGGCCGTCGGCCGGATCGAAGTAGCGGGATACCCGCAGGCCGCGGCCGGGCGCATCCACGTCGGGATGCGGCGGAAAGAGGGCCACCGCCTTGCGCTGCTGGGCCGAGGCACACCACGGACAGAACCGGTGCTCCGGATCGACTGGCTGACCGCAGTTCCTGCAAACCACGCGTGAGTCCTTGATCGCCTGCGACGAAAAGCGTACTCCCATATCCGTCGCAGCGTCAGGGCCCGGTCAGCGGGGGAGGTGCCGGCCGGATCCGGCCCGCTGCCTGTGCGCCACCAGCACCTCGTCCTTCCACTGGCCGATCGCATCGCCAAGCTCGACGTACGCGTCATCGGCGTGGCCGGCCGGCGTGAACGGCTCGCCGCTATCGAAGTAGAAGTTCGCCCCCGCCGCCGTCACCGCATCGCCCAGCGCGACCAGCAACCTGCTGGCGGCGTCGACCAGCGCCTCGACCGGGTCGTTCGCGGCCAGAAACCAGACGTCTCGCTCACCGAGCGTGAGCAGGTTGGCCGCCGCCTCGAATCGCTCTTGCCGGGCGGGAAGGTCGGGCCACATCGAGATCAGCGCGGCCAGCAGACGGTGCCCCGGATCATGTGGATGATCCGGCAGCAGCTCCCGCAGCCGCGTCAGCAAACGTGCGATCTCGGCGTCGAGCTCGGCCTGAATCCTGATCTGCTGGGTGTCGTCCAGTTCCTGGTCCATCGTGAGATCTTCGGCTGTGCCGAACCTCACGGTAGAGCCTCCCGCCCGGCCATGTGTCAAGTCGCTGTAATGATTTCCTGATCGGAGGCGGCTCCGATTTCTGGTGTGCGCGACTGGCCAAGTGGCGACGGCCGCCCGCCGAACGCCGCCAGCGTCGCCTCCAGCAGCGGTAGCGCCGAGTTCACGTGCCGGCTGCGGATGAGCACGTCCCAGACCGGCTCGAAGTGCTTCCAGGCGCCGGCGTACGCCAGGTGGCGTGCCCGTTGCTGAAGCGTCGGCTGCAGGGACGAGCTGCGCCAGACGGCTCGCCAGCGATAGAACTCCCGGTACGCTCGCGCATAGCCGCGCTCCAGCTGGCCGGGGCTGAGATGTCTTGGCCGGTAGACGACGTGCCGCGTGTCGTAGCGATTCCAGTCGTCATGGATGATGCGTCCCTCCGCCTGCACTCGGCGATGCAGATCGGTGCCCGGGTACGGCGTCATGATGTGGAAGGTGGCCGTCTCCATGCCTCGCGAGATCGCCCACTCGACCGTCCGGTCGAAGACGTCGGGGCCGTCCTCGTCGAGTCCGAAGACGAAGCTGCCGTTCACCATCACTCCGTTGTCGTGTGCCCTGCGGATCGCGGCGTCGTAGTCATGGGCGAGGTTCTGCCGCTTCCCGTGCGCCGCCAGATTGCCCGGATCGAGCGTCTCGAAACCGACGAACACGCTTCGCATACCGGCCGCGGCGGCGTGTTCGATCACGTTCCCCTGGAGCAGGGCGTTGACCGTGCTGGCGCCCTGGAACACGCGGCCCATGCCGGACATGCCCGAGAAGAGCTCGCGCGCGAACCGCGCGTTGCCGAACAGGTGGTCGTCGAGGAAGTAGACGTGGCGGCCGGGAAGCCGGTCGATCTCGGCCAGCGCGCTGTCCACCGCCTGCGTGTAGAACGAGCGGCCGCCCTCGTAGAAGGCATCCTTGTAGCAGAAGTCGCAGTGGTGGGGACAGCCCCGCGAGACGACGATCGAGTTCGGGCACAGGTAGCGGGCGCGGTCGATCAGGTCGCGGCGCACCGGCGGCACGCCGGCCAGCGTGCGAAGGCCGCCCGAGTAGCGGGGACGTGGGTGGCCCGAACGCAGATCGGCCAGAAACTCCTGCCAGATCCCCTCTCCAGGTCCTATGAAAACGGAGTCGGCATGCTGCGCCGCCTCGTCGGGCAGCGCGCTGACGTGCAGCCCACCCAGTGCGACGTACGCGCCGCGAGCGCGATAGCGGTCGGCGATCTCGTAGGCACGACGGGCGGAGGTGATGTAGACGCTCATCACGACCAGATCGGGATTGTCGTCGAGGTCGAGCCGCTGGACGTGCTCGTCCTGCAGCGTCACCTCGTCATCGGGATCGAAGTATGAGGCCAGAGACGCCAGGCCGAGCGGCGGGAACAGGGCGTACTTGATCGGGCGAAAACCGGGATCGGTCGCCTCCAGCAGAGCCGGGAGGATCATCTTGACCCGCACCGCCCCACCCTAGAACGGCGGACGGGCGAGGTGACCGGCGCCACCACGACGTTAACCGGAGCCTCATCTCACCTCAATCAGCGCTGCGACAGGGCGGCCGTGGTCGATGTTCCGCCACGGCCACCCCGTCTGAGTTCCTCAGAAAGTTCCTCAGCCGCAGCCCGAGTTGTCGCCGCAGTCACGGCAGGTGTAGCAGGCGCCGGTGCGCACCTTGCGGCCGCCGCATTTGGCGCACTCGACCGCGTCCTCCCATGCGTTGAACAGGGCGGTCTGGCCAGCCGTGGGCGGCGCCACGATCGGTGGCTCGGCGTCGCCGTCAGCGGCGGGCATCGAGTAGCTCTCCGCCATCCGGTCACGCACGGCTTGGCTCATGATGCCCAGGTCGGCCTGCTGCTCGGTGTCGAGGAAGCGCTTGCCCATCCAGCGGAAGATGTAGTCGGGGATCGACTTCGCCACCCGGATGTCGGGATCGTTGGTCAGCCCGCTCGGCTCGAAGCGCATGTGGGCGAACTTCGAGACGAACACCTCCAACGGCACGCCGTACTGGATGCCGACCGATACCGCGATCATGAAGGCGTTCATCAGCCCGGCCAGGGTCGTGCCCTCCTTGGCGATATCCACGAAGATGTCGCCCGGGTCGCCCTCGGGGAACAGGCCGACGTGGATGTAGCCCTCGTACTCGCCGACCTGGAACTTGCGGCCGACCTCCTGCCGCTCGATCGGCATCACCCGCCGCTGCGGCTTGGCAACGATCAGCTCCGGGGTCTTCTCCTTCGACGACAGCGGCTGCGCGACCTTGCAGCCGTCGCGGTAGATCGCGATCGCCTTCACGCCCAGCTTCCAGGCGTCGAGGTAGAGGCCGGCGACGTCGTCCACCGTCACCTCGGTGGGCAGGTTGACGGTCTTCGAGATGGCGCCGGAGATGAACGGCTGCACGGCGGCCATCATCTTGACGTGTCCCATGTGGTGGATGGCGCGGTCGCCGACCGCTACGTCGAACACCTGGATGTGCTCGGCCTTGAAGCCGGGCGCGCCGACCACCGTGTTGTGTTCGTTGACGTAGGCCACGATCTGGTCGATCTCGTGCGGTGCGTAGCCCATCTGCGACAGCGCCGTGGGCACCGTCTGGTTGACGATCGTGATGTCGCCGCCGCCCACCAGCTTCTTCGACTTGACCAGCGAGAAGTCGGGCTCGACCCCGGTGGTATCACAATCCATCATGAAGCTGATCG
>JAWVEC010000360.1:0-14025 GCA_033856975.1 Gaiellales bacterium | reverse complement strand
GGCAACTGACCGCCCGGTCGCGGCTCGATCGTGCCAGGCACCGCGTTCCGCGTTGCCTGGCACGGTAACGGGGCGAAGCGTCCCTGCAAAGCGGCTCACCCCGGTGCCTGGCACCACCGAGCGGCACCGTCGCTCAGGCGGAGGGGGCCCGGTTGCCCAGCGCCATCGCGTGCAGGTCGAGCGCCTTGTCGAGCGTCGCGTCGTCGACGCCGTGCTCGCGGGCGACCTCGCGCAGCGTGCGCCCGGAGGCGGCCGCGTCCTTGACGATCGCGGCCCCGCGGTCGTAGCCGATGTAGGGGTTGAGGGCGGTGGCCATGGCCAGCGTCGACTCGCCATGCCGCTCGCACACCTCCCGGTTCGCCTCGATGCCGTCGATGCACTTCTCGGCGAACAGCCGGCAGGTGGATGAGAGCAACGCAATCGACTGCAGCAAGTTGCGGGCCATCAGTGGGATCTGCACGTTCAGCTCGAACGAGCCCTGCATTCCGGCGACCGTGATCGCGGCGTCGTTGCCGATCACCTGAGCCGACACCTGGCACACCACCTCGGGGATCACGGGGTTGACCTTGCCGGGCATGATCGAGCTGCCCTTCTGGAGCTCCGGGATGAAGATCTCGGCCAGCCCCGCCCGCGGGCCGGAGCCCATCCAGCGCAGGTCGTTCGCGATCTTGGTCAGCGACACGGCCAATCCCTTGAGCGCGGCGGAGGCCTCGACCAGGCCGTCGCGGTTGGCCTGGGCCTCGAACGGATCGGCGGGCGGCGATATCGCCAGGCCGCTGTCCGCGGCCAGCAGCTTCCGTACCCGGGCCGCGAACTCGGGATGCGTGTTCAGCCCGTTACCGACCGCCGTGCCGCCCAGCGGGATCTTGCCCAGCCGCCCCAGCGTTCCGCGGACGCGATCGGCGCCCTCCCGCACCTGGGCGGCGTAGCCGCCGAACTCCTGGCCGAGCGTGACCGGCACGGCATCCATCAGGTGCGTACGCCCGGCCTTGACGACGTCGGCGAACTGGCTCGACTTCGCCGCCAGCGCGCCGCTCAGCTGATCGAGCACCGGCAGCAGCTCGCTGACGGTGCCGTCGAGGGCCGCCAGGTGCACGGCCGACGGGAAGACGTCGTTCGACGACTGGCCCATGTTGACGTGATCGTTGGGGTGTACGCCCTCGCCGGCCAGGTTCGCGATCACCTCGTTGGCGTTCGTGTTGCTCGAGGTGCCCGACCCGGTCTGGAAGACGTCGATCGGAAACTGGTCGTCATGCGCCCCGGCGGCGACCTGGTCGGCCGCGGCCGCGATCCGCTCCGCCAGCGCCGGGTCGAGCAGACCGAGATCGGCATTGACGCGCGCAGCGGCGGCCTTGATCCGACCCAGCCAGTGCACCACCGCTGCGGGGATCGGCTCGCCCGACACCGGGAAGTTGTTGACCGCCTTGCGTGTCTCCCCGCCCCAAAGCTCCATCTCGACCCCTCTGTCAACGTGGTTGGATGCCGTCAGGTTAGCCGTCGCGGCGCCTCGCGGCCGCCGCCCTCCGGCTGCCGCTGTCGGTACACTCGTGCGGGTGCAGCGGGCAACCAGGGGCAAAGTCGAGGATTCCAGCCGCGCCTGGCACGACGCGCCGCAGTTCACCGACGCAGTCGGAGACGCCCCGCGACGGTTCGTGGCGTGGACGCTTGCGAGCCTCGCCGCCGGGATGCTGGCGATCGCCTCCTTCAACCTGCTGGTGGACCCGTATGGCACCGCCGGCACCGGCATCTTCCCGACCGGCCTGCCACGTGACGTCTCGCTGAAGGCCGACCTGCTCGATCGCCTCCCCAGCGCACCGGACACGGTGGTGCTGGGCTCGTCGCGTGCGCTCAAGGTCGACCCGCGCCGGATCACCGCCGACACCGGCCACACCGCCTTCAACACCGGCGGCCGGGCCGGCGGGCCGCCGGAGGCGTACGCACTGCTGGAGCACCTGCACGCCCGCTTCCCCGACGCCCGCCCGCGAGTGGTCTGGATCCTCGACCAGGAGGCGTTTCGCCACAACGGGCTGCAGCCCGACCTGGTCAACGACCCACGCTTCAGGCGCTTCCTGCCGAACAAACGACGCCAGGTCGACAAGCCCGGCCTCGACGCGTGGCGGCTGTTCTCGTGGTCCGAGGCGACCGACTCGATGCGCGTTGTCGAAGCTGATATCAACAACAAGCTGGGGCGAACCCGTCGCGCGAAGCGAAACGGGGGCTTCCGCCCCGACGGCTACTACGTACCCGACCAGAACTACAACTTCAACCTCGCCTACAGCAAGTACCTGAACATCTACCGGCACGGATTCACGCCGCAGCCGATCCCGCAGCTCTACCTCCAGCGAACCCTGGCGGCCACAACCGCCTGGGGCGTGCGGCCGCTGATCGTGATCCCGCCGATGCAGCCGCGCCTGCTGGCGGCGGTGCAGAAGCTGGGATGGACGGCTCGCCACCGATGGCTGCTGGCGATGCTGGCCGATCTCCACACGCGGTACCGGTTCGACGTCGCCGACATGAGCTCGATCACCGATTTCGGCGGGTCCGCCGACGGCTTCTATGACCCCGTGCATATGCGGCCGTCCAACGCCGATCGGCTGGTCGACGTGCTGGCCTCGCGCTACCCGGGCGACATCTGACGTGCGGTTGATGGCGGTCCACGATGCTGTTCAATAGCCACGTTTTCATCTTCGCCTTCCTGCCGTTCGTCCTGGTCGGCTGGTACCTGCTGCGGCCGCCGACCGTGCGGCTTGCGTTCCTGACGCTCTGCTCGTGGTTCTTCTACGCCTGGTGGGACTGGCACTTCCTGCCGCTGATGATCACCTCGACCACGGTCGACTACGTCGCCGGCCGGATGCTGGTGGCCACCGACGAGCCACGCCGCCGAAAGCTGGTGCTGGTGGTGGCGCTGGCGTTCAACCTGGCGCTGCTCGGCTACTTCAAGTACGCCGGGTTCTTCCTCGACTCGCTGAACGGCATCGGCAGCGCGGCGGGCGTGGGCCACCCTTTCCGCGCGCTCAACATCGTGCTGCCGATCGGCATCTCGTTCTACACGTTCAACTCGATGAGCTACACGATCGACATCTACCGCCGCCAGGTCGAGCCGGCCAAGAACGCAATCCACTACGCGGCCTTCGTCTCGCTGTTCCCGCACCTGATCGCGGGCCCAATCGTGCGCTACTCCACGATCGATCAGCAGCTGCGCAAGCTGGCACCCCGGCTCTCGTCGCAGCTGGCGGCATCGGGGCTGTTCTTTTTCGCCTGTGGCCTGTCGAAGAAGCTGCTGGTGGCCGACACCTTGGCGCCGCACGTGGACAGCCTCTTCCGCCAGCATGACCATCTGGGGCTGGCCACCGCCTGGGCTGCCGGGCTCGGCTACTCGCTGCAGCTCTACTTCGACTTCTCCGGCTACTCGGACATGGCGGTCGGCCTGGCCTTCCTGCTCGGCTTCCGCTTCCCGCAGAACTTCAACTCGCCGTACAAGTCGCTCAACATCTCCGAGTTCTGGCGGCGCTGGCACATGTCGCTCTCGTTCTGGCTGCGCGACTACCTGTTCATCCCGCTGGGCGGCTCGCGAAACGGGCGCTGGCGGACGCTGCGGAACCTCTCGATCACGATGTTCCTGGGCGGGCTGTGGCACGGCGCGGCCTGGACGTTCGTGATCTGGGGCCTGCTGCACGGCCTGTTCCTGGTCGTGCACAACCTCGCCAAGGACCACGGGCTGACTCCGCCCAGCGTGATCGTGAACCGGGTGATCACGTTCGTCTGCGTGGTGGGCGCGTTCGTCGTCTTCCGCGCCCCAAACATGGGCGTGGCCGGCGACGTGCTGTCATCGATGGCGGGCCTGAACGGGCTGGGCAGTCCCGCCACGATCCGGCACACCGTCGGCATCACGTTCGCCGTCGCGATCGTGGCCGCCCTGGCCTGGGTCAATCTCGCACCCAACACGTGGCAGGTCGAGATCCGGCCGCGGCCACTGTACGGCCTGGTGCTGGGACTGGCGATGGCGGCCGCGATCCTCCAGATCGCCGCGCCCAGCCCGTTCCTCTACTTCCAGTTCTGATCGATCAGCCCGCGCAGCTTGACGAACCAGCGCAACTTCTCCTGGTAGGGCACGGCGGCGTTAGCGGGCGACGTCGACGGCAGCACGAACAGCGGCCGGCCCTCCAGCCGCCGCTCCTGCAGGCCGTGGTCGACCCGTTCGCCGAACGCGCCCGAGTAGGCCTGCTTGCCGACGAAGGCGAAGCCGCCGGGCGAGAGCTCGCGTGCGATCCGGCCCAGCCGCTCCTGGGCATCGGCGAAGTCCGTGCGGCGCAGCTCGCCGCTGCCGCGCGTCACCCGCCGGGCGGCGTTGGTGATGCCGAGCCCATGCTCGAGCAGCTCCAGCTGCTGATGCGGCTCGAGCAGCGCCGAGGTCAGGCCGGACGCGGCCAGCAGCCGCCAGAACTCGTTTCGCGGATTGGCGAAGTGGTGGCCGGCCTCGGCGGAGCGGATGCCGGGGTTGATGCCGACGAACACACAGCGCAGGTCGTGACCGAGGATGTCGGGAAGCCCTTGCACCGGGACATGGTTGCAGATCGTGCGTGCGGCTTCCTGGCCGAGGGCGTACCCGACAGCTGGCGGCTCCGCCGCGCAATCAGCTGAGACGGCCTCACTCGGTCGAGTACTTGGGCTGCACCTTCTCGCCCCGGATGCGGGCGACGCAGTGGTTGGCGGCGATCGCCGCCTCGGAGAAGCCGACCGTGATCAGGGTGATCTTGCCGTCGTAGCCGGCCACGTCGCCGGCCGCGTACACGCCCGGGATGTTGGTGCGCATGTCCGGCGTGACCTTGATCTGACGCTTGTTCTCGAACTCCAGGCCCCAGTCGGCGATCGCGCCCAGGTGCGAGATGAAGCCGAGCAGCGTCACCACCTCGTCAACCTCGATCCGGCGCACGTCTCCGGTGTCGGTGTTCTCGACCGTGATCGCCTCCAACCGGCCGTTGCCGTGGGCGCCGCGCACCTCGTGCGGCGTCAGGATCTCGACCGCACCGTCCTCCGCCAGCCGCCGCACCTCGTTGACCGACGACTCGAGCCCGCGGAAGCGGTCGCGGCGATGGATCAGCAGGATCGGCAGCTTGGCGGTGTCCTGCAGGTTCATCGCCCAGTCGAGCGCGGAGTCGCCGCCCCCCACCAGCGCCACCCGCTTGCCGGCAAACGTTGCCTTCTCCTTCACGTAGTAGTGAAGGCCGGCGCCGGCGAACGCCTCCAGCTCGGGCAGGCCGAGCGTGCGCGGGTTGAACGCGCCGTGGCCGGCCGTGATGATGATGGTGCGCGTCAGCAGCGTCTCGCCGCCGGCCGTGTGCATCGCGATCACCTCGTCGTCGCGATGCTCGATCGTCTCCACCACCTCGCCCAGCCGCACCTCGGGCTGGTACTGCATGGCCTGCTCGGTCAGCTGGTCGATCAGATGCTGGCCGTTCACCTTGGGAAACCCGGCGACGTCGAAGATGTGCTTCTCGGGGTATACGGCCGACACCTGGCCGCCCAGCTGCTCGAGGCTCTCCACGATCCGCACTGACGCGTCGCGATGGCCGCCGTAGTAGGCCGCGGCAAGACCCGACGGGCCACCCCCGACGACGGTGATATCAACGATCTTCTCGGCGCTCAAGCTGCCGTACCTCCTGCCGAATCCGGACGAGTTTGGATCCAAACTCTAACTGCTGCGCGCCCACCTATGCGCCAAGGACGTCGAAAACCGAGCCTCGCCAGGAGCAAGGAAGGCACAGTGCTTGGCACGGGCCGACTGCAGCGACGCCGCGAGGCGACGGTTTGCAGGCGTCCTTTCAGTGGGAGCAGCCGCAGCCTGTGGTGCATTCTCCATCAGCTTCGGGAAGCTCGTCCGCGGGTGCCTCGTCCTTGGCCTGGAACGAGCTGCCACAGCCGCACGCGGCAACCACGTTGGGGTTCTCGATCTGAAACCCGGCGCCCGTCAGCCCGTCGATGTAGTCCACGCTCGAGCCCTGCAGGTAGGGCAGGCTGAAGCGGTCGACGATCAGCCTGACGCCGTGGTACTCCCACGCCTCGTCGTTGTTGTCAGGCGCGCCGTCGAAGCCGAGCGCGTACTGGAAGCCGGAGCAGCCACCGCCCTCGACCGCCACCCGCAGCGCGGTCAGCGAGGGGTCGCCCTCGGCGGCCAGCAGCTGCTTGACCTTCTCGGCCGCTCGTTCGGTGATGGTCACCATCGCGCTTCTCGTCCTCCTCGGGATCGGGGCGCCATACGCCCCCTCCCTGTCATATCGTAGCGAACCCCTCGGAACATGAGCTTCGGCCTCGAAGCGGCCGACTTTGTGACACAGGATACCCTTTTGGCTACGCCGTTTTCGGCCGGTAACGGTGGGAGATCGTCACACCCCGCTACGGCGGTGCTATAGTCGCGTCGAGTGTTGGGGCACTGGGCATCTGTGCTGGTCTTCGCGGCGGTAGCTCTCGCGATCCCGCTGTCACTCCTTTTCGCCACCTTCGCCCTCGACACGCGCTCCAAACGGCGCGCCGGCGACAAGACGATCCCGTTCGAGTCCGGCGTCTCGGCCAGCACGTTCCGCGCCCACCGGTTCACCATCTCCTACTACCTGACCGCGATGTTGTTCATCGTGTTCGACATAGAGATCGTGTTCCTCTACCCGCTGGCGCTGCGGATGCATCGTCTGGGCACGTTCGGCTTCGCCGAGATGGCCGTCTTCGTTGCGCTGCTGGTGGTGGCATACGTGTACGTGTGGAGGAAGGGTGCGCTGGAGTGGCGGTGACCCCCGTCAGCATCTCGAAGGCGGTGCGGGCCGGCGATCTGGAGCAGTATGTGATGCTGACCACGATCGAGAAGGCGATGGCGTGGACGTCCTCCAACTCGATCTGGCCGGCCGGCTTCGGCCTCGCCTGCTGCGCGATCGAGATGATGTCGCTGCCGTCTCCGCGCTACGACATCGCCCGCTTCGGCTCCGAGGTGTTTCGTTCGTCGCCGCGGCAGGCCGACCTGATGATCGTCTCGGGCCGCGTCTCGCACAAGATGGTGCCCCCGCTGCGCCAGGTCTACGACCAGATGCTGCTGCCCAAGTGGGTGATGGCGATGGGCGCCTGCTCCAGCTCGGGCGGAATGTTCGCGAACTACGCCATCCTCCAGGGCGTGGACAAGGTCGTACCGGTGGACGTGCACGTGCCCGGCTGCCCGCCGCGGCCCGAGGCCGTGGTCGACGGCCTGCTGCTGATCCAGAAGAAGATCCGCGCCGGCATCGCGCCGGCCTACGACCTGGAGAAGTCGAAGGCGTGACCGCCCACGAGCTCGCCGAGGCGCTCGAGCAAGCCGTCCCGGGCGCGGTCGCTGCGCACGAGGAGGGCGTCGACATGCCCACGCTGACGCTGCGCCGCGAGCGGCTGATCGAGGTCTGCACCGAGCTGCGCGACCGCCACGGCAAGAATTTCCTGTCCGCCGTCACCGCCGTTGACTACCTCGGCTACGGCGAGGAGGTGGCCGGGTACTTCGGCTCCGAGCGCGGCCGCGACATCAACCGCACCGGCAGCTGGGGCGCGCCGGAGACGGCACCGGCGATGCCGACCCGGTTCTCGGTCAAGTACCACCTCGCCCACGTCGGCGAGGGCGGGCCGCAGCGCGTGCGGCTGCAGGTGTTCATGGAGGACGGCGAGACGGTGCCGAGCGTGGTCGGCGTGTGGCCAACCGCCGACTGGCACGAGCGCGAGCAGTACGACCTGATGGGAATCGTGTTCGAGGGCCATCCCAACCTCAAGCGGCTGCTGATGCCCTCCGACTGGGACGGGCATCCGCTGCGCAAGGACTATCCGATCGGCGGCGAGCCGGTGCAGTTCACGGACGCCACATGAGCGCCACCGCCCACAGCCCCGTCGTCCCCCTGTGGCAGCCGTGCGTGATCCCGCCCGGCGCGCCGAGCAAGATCGACCCGCCGGCAGGGGAGGATCTGATCGTCGTCAACTTCGGCCCCAACCACCCGTCCACGCACGGCGTGCTGCGGCTGATCGTGACGCTGGACGGCGAGGTGGTGGTCGGCCTGGACGCCGACATCGGCTACGTCCACACCGGCTTCGAAAAGAACTTCGAGCAGAAGACGTACTGGAAGGGCATCCCCTACGCGCCGCGGATGGACTACCTCGCCTTCTTCGCCAACGAGCTGGCCTACGTCGGCGCCGTCGAGCGGCTGATCGAGATCGAGGTGCCGGAGCGGGCGCAGTGGATCCGCACAATGTTCGCGGAGCTGAACCGGATCCACAGCCACCTGATCTTCCTCGGCACCAGCGGCGTCGAGCTGGGCGCGATCTCGCTCTTCTTCTACTGCCTGCGTGAGCGCGACAAGGTGCTCGACCTGTTCGAGATGGTGACCGGGGTGCGCATGCACGACCGCTACCCGCAGTTCGGCGGCGTGGCCGAGGACCTGCCCAAGGGCTTCCTGGCCGAGGCGCGCGCCTTCTGCGCCGACATGCCCAGGCGGATCGACGAGTACCTCGACCTGGTGGTCGGCAACTCGGTGTGGCGCGACCGCTACCGCGGCATCGGCTGCATCACGGCCGACACCGCGATCGCGATGGGCCTCTCGGGCCCCAACCTGCGTGCCAGCGGCGTACCGTATGACCTGCGCCGGGTCGAGCCCTACCTGGTCTACGACCAGCTCGAGTTCGACGTCATCACGGGCGAGCGCGGCGACGCCTTCGACCGCCTGCTGTGCCGCACCAAGGAGATGTACGAGTCGGTGCGGATCATCGAGCAGTGCCTCGACAGCATGCCGGCGGGACCGGTGATGGCCGACGATCGCAAGCACGTGCTGCCGCCGCGTCACGAGCTGCACACCTCGATGGAGTCGCTGATCCACCACTTCAAGCTGGTCACCGAGGGCTTCCGGGTGGCGCCCAACCAGATCTACCACCCGGTCGAGTCGCCGCGCGGCGAGTTCGGCTGCTACCTGGCCTCCGACGGCGGGCCCAAGCCGTGGCGAATCCACTTCCGAGCGCCCAGCTTCGTCAGCCTCCAGTCGACCGCGATGATGGCCGTCAACCGCTACATCGCCGACATGATCGTGGTGGTCGGCTCGCTGGACGGCGTGATGGGGGAGGCGGATCGATGAGCGAAGGGAGCAACCCCGAGACGCTGGCCGGCGCCCGCCTCTCGCGGCCCGAGATGCCCGAGCCGCTGCCCGTCGGCGACGGCGAACGGCCGCTGTATGACCGCATCCAGGATCTGATCGCGCTCTACCCGCAGCCCAAGTCGGCCGTGATCCCGGCCCTGCGCCTGGCGCAGGAGACGCACGGCTGGCTGTCGGAGGAGGCGTTCGAGCAGGTCGCGGACGCGACCGGGTTCACGCCCGCGTACTGCAAAAGCGTGGCCTCGTTCTACGACATGTTCCGGCTGCACCCGGCCGGCCGCCACGAGATCTGCGTCTGCACCAACGTCTCGTGCGCGCTGGTGGGAGCGGCCGACACGCTGCGGGCGTTCGAGCAGGAGCTGGGCATCGCGACCGGCGGCACGACTGGCGACGGCATGTTCAGCCTGCGCGCGGTGGAGTGCTACGGCGGCTGTGGCTGGGGGCCGGTGGTGTCGGTGGACGAGCGCTACCACGAGCCGTTTCCCGCCGAGCAGGTGCCGGAGCTGATCGCACGGCTGCGGGCGGAGGCCGACTCGTGAGCGACCTGCGGATCCTGCTCGACTTCGAGGGCGACCGGCGCCCGATCCACGCCTACGAGCAGGCCGGCGGCTACGCGCAGCTGAAGACGGCGTTCGCGAAGCCGCCGGAGGAGATCGTGGCAGCGGTCGACGCGTCGGGGCTGCGCGGGCGCGGCGGGGCGGGCTTCCCCACCGGGCGCAAGGCCTCGTTCCTGCCCAAGGATCGCAAGCCCGCCTACCTGTGCGTGAACGCGGACGAGTCGGAGCCCGGCACGTTCAAGGACCGCGAGATCATGCTGCGAAACCCGCACGCGCTGATCGAGGGCATCCTGATCATGAGCTACGGCATCGGCGCCACGTCGGCCTTCATCTACATCCGGGGCGAGTACCTGACCGAGTTCGAGGTGCTGAAGCGGGCGCTGGAGGAGGCGCACTCGCGCGGCTACGTCGGCCGAAACGTGCTCGGCTCGGGCTACGACGCCACCGTCGTCCTGCACCGCGGGGCGGGCGCCTACATCTGCGGCGAGGAGACGGCGCTGCTGTCATCGCTCGAGGGCGAGCGCGGCCAGCCCCGCTCGAAGCCGCCCTTCCCGGCCGTGGCCGGGCTGTACGCCGCACCGACGCTGGTCAACAACGTCGAGACGCTGGCCTCGGTGCCCTACATCCTGGCGATGGGGGGCGAGGCGTACGCCCAGATCGGCACCGAGCGCTCGAAGGGAACGCGCGTGTTCTCACTGTCGGGCAACGTCCGGCGGCCCGGCAACTACGAGCTGCCGCTGACCGCCACGCTGCGCGACCTGATCGAAGGCCACGGCGGCGGGGCTCCCGAGGGCCGCTCGATCAAGGCCATCATCCCGGGCGGCTCGTCCACTCCGCTGCTGATGCCCGACCAGATCGACACCCACATCGACTACGAGTCGATCGCGGCCGCGGGATCGATGGCGGGGTCGGGCGGCGTGGTCGTGATCGACGACCGCACCTGCATGGTTCAGCTGGCGCTGCGGGTGGCCGAGTTCTACCGCCATGAGAGCTGCGGTAAGTGCACGCCCTGCCGCGAGGGCACGCGCTGGGGCGTCGACATCATCCGCCGGATCGAGATGGGCGAGGCCCGCCAGGGCGAGCTCGACCTGCTGCTGAACGTCTGCGACCGGATTCTGGGCAAGTGCCTGTGCCCGCTGGGCGACGCGATGGCGATGCCGGTGGCGAGCTACGTCACCCACTTCCGGGACGAGTTCCAGCGCCACATCGACGAGGGCTGCTGCCCCTTCACCGAGCAGAGCCCGATCTCGCCGCTCTACCACGCCCTGGAGCCGGTGCATTGAGCGAGTTTCGCGAGGCATTCATGCGCGCCCGGCGGCGCGTCGACGAGGGCGAGGATCCCGAGCTGGTGGTGCCGGACGTGATCGCGGCGGCCGAGGCGCCGGAGGAGATCGAGATGGCCGAGCGGCTGTACGGCGACGTGCCAGACGATGAGGAGCAGAACGACTGATGGCGACGGTCGACACGTCAACCGTCACGCTCTTGATCAACGGCCGCGAGATCACGGTGCCCAAGGGCATGTCGCTGGTCGAGGCGGCGGCCGAGGCCGGCGTCGAGGTGCCCGTGTTCTGTTACGAGCCGCGGCTGGGGGCCGCGATCGGCGCCTGCCGCATGTGCCTGGTCGAGATCGAGGGCATGCCGAAGCTCCAGACGGCCTGCACCACGCCGGCGGCAGACGGCATGGTGATCAACTCGCACTCCGACCGAGCCCGCGAGGGGCAGGACGCGGTGCTCGAGTTCCTGCTCCTGAACCACCCGCTCGACTGCCCGATATGCGACAAGGGTGGTGAGTGCCCGCTTCAGGATCTCACCTTCCGCTACGGCCCCGGCAACACCCGCATGACGCTGCCCAAGCGCACCGCGCGCAAGCCGATCGCGATCTCGCCGCTGATCAAGCTCGACCGCGAACGCTGCATCCTCTGCTATCGCTGCACCCGGTTCTCGGAGACCGTCGCCGGCGACACGCAGCTGGTGACCGAGAACCGCGGCGCGCACTCGATCATCACCACGTTCCAGAACCGGCCCTACGACGGCGAGTTCTCGGGCAACGTGACCGAGCTGTGCCCGGTCGGCGCGCTGACCTCGACCACGTACCGCTTCCGCGGCCGGCCGTGGGAGATCCAGAACGTGCCCACCGTCTGCGGCCAGTGCCCGGTGGGCTGCAACACCTACGCCACCATCCGCGAAGGCCAGGTGACGCGCGTGCTGTCGCGAAACAACCCGGCGGTCGACGACGGCTGGCTGTGCGATCGCGGCCGCTATACCCATCCCAGCCTGGCCGCGCCTGACCGGATCGCCTCTGCGCTGATCCGAGGCGGCCGCGGCCTGGAGCCGGTCGCGGCCGAGACTGCGCTCGACCACGTGGCCGACCGGCTGAGGGCGACGATCGAGCGGTTCGGCCCCGGCTCGGTCGCGATCCTGGCCAGCGGCGAGCAGACCAACGAGGAGGCGCACCTGTGGGCGCGCATCCAGAGCGAGGCGCTGGGCGGCGGCCCGATCGTCTGCGGACCCGAAGGGGACGCCGGCTGGGACGAGCTCGCGCCCCACGCCGCCGCCATCGCCGACCTCGACGACGCCGATCTGATCGTGGTGGCCGGAGCCACCGATCTGGTGCACCGCGCACCGATCCTCGAGCTGCGCATCAGGCGGGCGGGCGAGCGCGGCGCGCAGGTGGCCACGATCGGCGCCGGTGCGACCCGGCTGGAGACGCTACGCGGCGCCGACCACATCTCGGCCGCTCCCGGCACCACCCATGCCGCGCTGCTCGAGGCCCTATCCGAGGGCGGTCGGCTGGCCGGCTCCGTCAGCGAGCGCAGCGTGCTGATCTGGAACGGCCGCATGAGCCGGCCGGTGGCGGCGGTGCTGGCGCACCTCGCCCACGACCGCGGGTGCCGCGTGCTGGCCACGCCACTGGCGCCCAACGAGCTGGGCTGCCAGGCCGCCGGCCTGGGCGGAGCGACGCCCGACCAGGCCCTGGCGGCGGCGGATGAGGGCCGGGTGCGGTCGGTGGTGCTGCTGGGCGCCGATCCCGTCGCCGACTGGCCGGGCGGCGAGCGCTGGCGGACGTTGATGGAGCGGGCCTTCTTCGCCCTCCAGGTGGGCGCGTTCCAGACCGGCTCGTCGGGCTGGGCGACGACCATCGTCCCGACCACCATGCCGCTCGAGAAGGACGGGACGTTCACCAACCTCGAGGGTCGCGTGCAGCGGCTGCGGGCGGCCGCGCACCCGCCCCAGGGCGTGCTCGACGGGCTGCTGCTGGCGGCCGAGCTGGGCCGCCGGCTGGGCCTCGACCTGCCCGAACAGGCACCGGCCGCGTTCGCCGACATGAGCGCCCGCCGCGACGCCTTCGGCGGCATGGCCTGGAGCGAGGTCGGCGAGCGGGGCGCTCTCACCGCCGCCGCCGCCCGCGCCCAGCAGCCACCCGCCAGGCCGCAGATCGCGCGCGGTGAGCCGGAGGGAACGATCGTGGTCGGATACCGGCAGCTGATGAGCGGGGCGGCCGTCGACCACTCGCCGGTGCTGCACTTCCAACGCCGCAGCGGCATCGAGATCTCCCACGACGACGCGCAGCGGCTCGGCGTCGCCACCGGCGACCGCGTGGAGGTGGCCTACGACAACCGCACGGTGACTGCCGCGGCGGTCGTCCAGCGGCGCCTGCGGCCGGGCGTCGTACGGCTGGCGACCGCGCTGCCCTACGTGGGGCCGGGCGACCTCCGCGCCGCCGAGGAGCCGGCCGATGCCTGACGGCTTCATCGTCACGGCGATCAAGTCGTTGTTGCTGGTCAACCTGGTGATGGCGCTGTTCGCCTTCATGACCTGGTTCGAGCGGCGCCTGATCGGCCGTTTCCAGGTACGGCTGGGGCCAAACCGGGTGGGGCCGTTCGGGCTGCTGCAGCCGATCGCCGACCTGGGCAAGCTGATCCAGAAGGAGAGCCTGATCCCGGCCGGATCGAGCCGGTTTCTGTACCTGGCCGCCCCCGCCATCTCGCTGTTCACGGCGCTGGCCGTGTTCGCCGTGATCCCGTTCGGCGGCCAGGCAACGGTGCCCGGCACCAGCTACACGTTCCACCTCTGGGTGGCCGACCCCGGCGTCGCGCTGCTGCTGGTGTTCGCGCTCGGCTCGTTCAGCTTCTACGGATTTCTGGTCGGCGGCTGGGCGTCCAGCTCCAAGTACTCGCTGTATGGCTCGATGCGGGCCGTGTCGCAGCTGGTCAGCTACGAGGTGAGCCTGGCGCTGGCCGTGATCGGGGTCGTGATGATGAGCCAGACGCTCTCGCTGACCGGCATCGTCGCCGCCCAGCAGCGCGACGGCATCTGGTACATCGTGC
>JAWVEC010000359.1:0-3442 GCA_033856975.1 Gaiellales bacterium | reverse complement strand
GAGTCTGCCGGCTTGGGTGGCACCTGCGCAGTCGATGCGGACGCAGTTGTCGCGGGCGGCTGGTGGCCACGAGTCTCCGGAGGAGGATGCCCGAGCTCAAGGTCGGTATCCCCACTCTCCGTTAGCTGTAGATCCGGCTGATCGTTCTCCATTGTTCTGCCCTCAGCTGTTCTTAGGCTTTGGTGGCGGCGACGGTGGCCTCGACGGCTTGGCAGGGGGCTTATGTCCCCCGTGCTTCGTTCCCGTCCCCGGCCGGGTTGGTGGTCGTTCCTTGGGTGCCATTGCCAGGATCATAGAGCTCCATCGAGACGATGGCCGAGGCCGAGACCAAAACTCCAAGTGATTTTTCGGTCGCCCGAAGGAACCACTTGTCATCGTCCAGATCCCATCGCGTCTCCAGGAACAGGTCCTGCGCTTGCGCGCTGTAGGGAGCGAAGCTCCCAGACCCGTAATAGCCAGCGATCACGCGCCCGTCACTAAGAACCGCGCGTACCAGAAACGCCTTTCGTGACCGGAAGAGGCAATCCCAAGCGGTTTCGACTTGATGGCCCTCGTGCAGCCCCACGATCGACCAAAGCCAGCCTCGGAGACCGGATCTTCTCCATACAACACCGAGGAGAGCAATCGCCGCGGGCACTACGACGATTCCGATCAGCGCCGCTACCGCCAGTCTGCCGGCGCCTGTGTGCCGCAGGAGATGCCGCAGATGAACCGGCGTTGGGCTTCCCCAGTGCACGCTGGCCAGGCCGAGCAAGACGTAGCTAAGTACGCTGTAGTACAGCGCCATCAACAACAGCTGGAACGGCGATCTCTCCACCGGCACCACGTCAACGCGCTCTGCGACCAGGACCGCGACGAAGCCCGGTAGGACGAACGCGATGAGGAGAAGCAGTGCTGATCCGGTAGCCGCTGCCACAACGTTGCTTCTACCACGAAGCCCGGCTGGAAGGGATTGATGTCCGACTTTCTGCAACCCCTATAACCCCCCCCAGAGTTGACGCCGTCCGACCGGTCTGGCACACTTCCTTCCCGAACACACGTTCGGCCAAAGGAGCCCATTGTGGAGCTATCACCGAGACAGCGCGAGATCCTGGAGTTCGTCAACAGCCACGTTGATGCCCATGGCTACCCGCCGACCGTGCGGGAGATAGGTGGCGCCGTCGGCTTGACGTCGCCGTCCACCGTCCACGCGCATCTGGCGCGGCTCGAGACGGCCGGGTTGATCCGGCGCGATCCGACCAAGCCGCGCGCGCTCGAGGTGATCGAGGGTGGACGCTCACGCGAGCGGACGGCCGTGGTCGTCGAGCCGCCGCCGCGCACCAATGTGCTGCCGCTGATGGGCGATGTCGCCGCCGGCACGGGCCTGGTGGCCGATCAGCAGGTCGAGGACATGGTGGCTGTACCCGACCAGCTCTGCGCGGACGCCGACTTCCTGCTCACCGTCAAGGGTGAGAGCATGATCAACGCCGGCATCCTGCCCGGCGACTTCGTGGTCGTTCGCAAGCAGGACGACGCACGCAACGGCGAGATCGTGGTCGCTCTGGTGGGTGACGAGGACGCCACGGTGAAGCGTTTCTTCCGCGAGTCGGGCCGTGTGCGCCTGCAGCCCGAGAACGATGAGATGGAGGCCATGTACCCGGAGCAGGTTCGCATCCTGGGCACGGTCAAGGCGGTGCTGCGACGGCTATGAGCGGCGCGCTGACAGTAGGAGAGGCGTTCGGCCCGACGTTGGAGGAGGTCATCCTCGCAGCGCTGTCCCGCGCGCGTCGCCCAGCCCGGTCGGCGATCTGCCCGGTCTGCGCCGGCACGATGCGGCGGCTGTCCGAGGCGACCGCCACGGTGCCGACGGCCAACTCGCTCGTGTGCGGCGAGTGCGGAAGTTCGCTGGAAGATGGCGAGCCGCTGGGGCAGCTGCGGCTGGTCGCCTCGGCCTGACGGTACGCTCGACACCGCTCTCGCCTGCCACAATGGCTCCGTGACATCACGGCGAGAGTTCCTGACGTCCGCGTCGCTGCTGCTCGCGGGCGCCGCCTGTCGAGGTGGCGGCAGCCCGAGCGTGCAGACGTTCCCGTCGACCTTCGTCACCCCTGGCAACCAGACGCTCGAGCAGCACCTGGTGATCGCCTCCCCGCAGGGACAGATCGATGCTCAGATGCTGCAAGGATTCGCCGCCCGCACCGGCGTGGAGTGCGTCGTGCAGGCGATGGCGACCGGTGACGAGCTGCTGCTGCGGCTTGCGGCGGGCGATTTTGGCCAGGTCGACCTGGCGCTGGTCGATTTCTCGACGCTGTCCTACCTGATCGATGCCGGGCAGGTCGAGCCCCTGGCGCGCAAGCTGCTCCCCAACCAGAGCCGGCTGCAACAGCCCTTCGACGACTCGCCGATCGACCGTGGACTTCGCCACAGCGTCCCCGCCTCGTACGACATCGTCGGCGTCTCGGTGGCGGCCGCGGCGCCGATCGAGGCGGACACCTGGCTGGCGCTGTTCGCGATGGCCGAGCGGCATCCCGGACAGGTGCTGGTGCCAGACAGCGCCGACCAGGTGATCGGAGCCGTGCTCGTCTCGCTCGGGCACCCGTGGGACAGTGACTCGAACGGCGACCTGGGAGACGCCCACGACCGGCTGGCAGAGCTGCGACCAGCCCTGCACGTGCTCGGCGCCCGCCAGCGATCGGCCGGTCGCGTCTCGCTGCTGCCCGTGCTGGGACGACTGGCATCGTCCCATGCGTATCGTTCACAGCGCCGAGGCGAGCGCTTCTTCGTGCCCGGCGAGGGGAGTGCCGTCGACCTGCGAAGCTACTGCATCCCCGTGTACGCCCCGCACCCGGTCGTCGCCCACGCCTGGCTCGAAAACTGGCTCGATCCAAGCGTCGAGGCCCCCGTCCTCGCCCGGTCGCGGGTGCCCGTGCCGCTGCTCGAGGCGCGCGCCTCCCTACCAGGCACGGTGCTCGACAACCAGGCCGTGTGCCCACCGTCTGAGGCGCTTGCCGCCAGCGTCCAGCCCAACATCTCGGCCGAGGGTCGCTTGCTCCGCGATCAGATCTGGACGGAGCTGCATCTATGACCACCCCGCTCGTCTGGCTGCTGCTGTCCGCGCTCGCCCTGATCTCACCGCACAGCACGACAGGCCCGGCCCCGTGGCACGGCCGGCAGCCGGTGATGATCTGGCAGCCGTCGCAGCCCACGAGCGGCCAGCAGATGGTGGTCACCGTGGCCGGCCTACCGTCGGGGGCGCAGCACGTGAGAGTCGTGGCCGGCGATCAGGTGCTGACCACGCGCGCGCTCAGCTCGGGCGATCGCCGGGCGCTGCTTGTTGCCCCCGAGCCGGGGCCGCTGACGCTGCTGGTGCGATTCACCCTGCACGGCCATCGATACCAGGCGCAGGGCGGGGTGGCGCTCGTCGTTCCGGCGGGATAACCGCGATAGACTTGCGGCATGCCGG
>JAWVEC010000358.1:0-4885 GCA_033856975.1 Gaiellales bacterium | reverse complement strand
TGCTCGGACACAGCGATCGCGGCTTGCTCGTGCAGATGGCCGCGGCGGACGCCGACACCACCAGCGGGGTCACGTTCGTGCTCGAGCGGCCCGCCGGGGCGGCGTTCGCGGTGTTCGGCACCGTCTCGGCGATCCGGTCACTGGACGACGGCGACTGCGAGGTGCTGATCGAGCTCGACGAGGTGCTGCGCTGGAAGGCGCGGCGCCGAATCGAGCTCGACCTGCCGGCGACCGTGGCGCTGGACGAGCCCCGCACCGACCAGCACACCGAGCCGAAAACGGTGCGGCTGCTGAACCTCTCGGCCGAAGGTGCCGGCTTCGCGGTCAAGGGCCACTACCGCCGGGGCGACCGGGTGCGGATCGCCGCGCAGCTGGGCGACCAGCCGATCGCTGTCGCGGCGGCGGTGCGCCAGGTCGGCCGGCCAGTGTTCGGCAGCAGCTACGTGAGCTGCGTGTTCGCATACAGCGCGGACACGGCGGCAGCGATGCAGAGGTGGCTGGCGGAGAGGGACGCGCCCGCGGCGTAGACACCCGCAGGCCGGGGCGCGGTACAGCATGAGGTTGGAGCGGGCGGCGGCGGGGTACCTGTCCGGGATGACCGAGTCGACGCCCTACGACGAGTCCGGCAACGTGGCCATCAGCGATACGCCCGGTTGGCGCTACCTGTCGATCCAGGACGATGGCGACCAAGTCAGGATCGTGCTCGGGCGCGATGCCGATGGCTGCCGGCTGGAGCTGTCGTTGCCGCCGATCGTGCAGCGCGGGGTCGAGCTGGGCGAGATCGCGAAGCTGGTCATCGCCGCCCAGGAGAGGGTCGACCACGCCAAGACGATGGGCGGCTGAGACTCGGCGCGAGCGATAAGCCGGCTAGTCAGCGCGCCGGCCGGCGGCCAGCTCCTCCATGGCTGAGCGGTCGATCGCATCGGCGGCGATCACGCCCACCCGACAGCGGGTGCGCGCTCGCAACGTCGCCTGACGGGTACCGCCGCTGAGCACTGCACCTTCGCCCAGGATCGCACCGGGACCGATTTCCGCGATCTCCTCGCCGTCCACCTCGACGGCCAGAACGCCGTCCAGCAGCAGGAACAGGTCGTCGCCGGCGTCCCCCTGTTCGACCAGGGTCGCTTCGGGCTCGACGCTCCGCCGCCCCAGGTCGACGCCGCGCCGGATCATGTCGCGCGACAGCTCGCGCTCGAGCGCCGTCTCGGCCGCGACCACGAACGCCTCCGACTCTTCGTCACCCCAGGGCGTGTGCTCGCCATGCGCCTCTCGGTACCACTTCTTGAAGTCGATCGTGCCGGCCTTCTGCGCCAGCGCTCCCGCCCCGTCATACACCCAGTGGCGTGGGAACTGGCTGGCTCCCACCAGCTCATGCTGCGACGAGCCGTCGGCGTGGATCGTCAGCGCAAGCGTCGTCCAGGCGGTCGCCGAGTTGATGCGAACGAACGGCCGCCCTCGCACCATCCGCGGAGCCGGGAAACCGGCGCGGCCGCCAACCGTTTGGACGAAGCGCACCGAGTCGGTCGCGATTTCGGGCGGGGGCCTGAGTATCTCGAAGGCGATCCCCGGAACGCGGATGTTCTTGGGTCCGGCTCGAAACGTGGTCGATCCGACCAGTCCGCCCCCCTCGTGACCGTGTCCGACGATGCGGCCGTCCTCGACCTCGATCCAGGCGACCAGGTTGTTTGCCTCGCGAAAGCGGTCTTCATCACGGAGACGCTCCAGATCGCCCGGCTCGAGGTGATCCGGGGGCGCCTGGTCGTAGTGTCCGATTCCAAGCTCGAACGGCAGCTTGGGTAGCCCTTCGATCGCATCCGAAGGAATCCACGAGATGGCGGTGACCGACGACTGGATACGCATCTGACCCTCCTTGTCGATGCAGCAACCGTAAACCATCTCAACGCGTTTCGCTGAAACCCGTATAGTCGGCCGGCTCCTTGCTCGATGTGCTTGTGCTCTGCCGCTCCCTGACGCTGGCGGCAGTTACGGGGCCGTGTGCCCGCCCTCCGTGGGTGCGCGGCCCCGACCTCTGTCCGCATCCGGAGCCACGGCGCGACGTGCCGCCGGGAAGTTTCGTGCGGCTTGTTGCAAGTTGTGGGAAGATCGCAGCCGCTCACCGCGTCAGTGGTAGCGACCCCCAGTGATCCCGGGGCATTCCTCGGTGAACAGAGAGGAGCACAAAGTCTATGTCGAGGCATAGCGCGAAATTGGCGGAACGCGGTTCGTTTGACTCGGACAGCCGCGTATTGACGGCGACGCTTGATCGGTCAGAGATCGAAGCCGCGCGTTCCGGAGACGGGCAGGCCGAGCTGACGCTGGAGGTCACACGCGGCGTCGGTGCCGAGTCGTCTGCAAACACGCTGGAAGTCGCGTGGAGCGCCGAAGACCTGGAGGCGCTGTTGCGTGCCGACCCGGGTGAGACGCTGACGATCGCCATCGATCAGAAGGAGATCGAGGCAGCCCTCGAGTCCGAGGGTGACGTCGAGGCGCACGGCTTGCGCCAGAAGGCGCTGCTGTTTACGGTGATCGTCGCGTCATCGGCGGCAGTCCCCACCATCGCATCGGCACATCCCGCGGGCGCGCCGGGCGGAACCACTGGGTCGAACGTGGCTCCGGCAGTGCTCGTCGGTGGAGCAGCGACTCCAACGGCTACGCCCACGTTCGTGCAAAACGCGGCCATCACGGTTGGCGGTGCGGAGTCGGCGCAGGCACAGGCCGCCTCGGCGGCGGACACCGTGGCAACGGTGGCCCCCGCAGTGCTGGTCGGTGGCGCAGGGAACCCAGTCGTCACGCCGGCCGCCGTGCAGTCCGCCGCGATCACCGTGGGCGGAGCGGAGTCGGCACAGGCACAGGCCGAGGCCGCCTCGGCGGCGCAGGCCGTGGCAGCGGAGTCCCCCGCGCTCATGGTCGGCGGCGCGATCCCCGTGGCCCAGGAGACATCTCCGGCAGCCATGGTCGGTGGCGGTTCGTTCAACTCTCCGGATGCGACCTCGCCGGCGGCGATGGTCGGAGGCGGAGCGATCGCCCCATCGACGGGCGGCGTACAGCAGGCAAGCGCGGCATCGACGGGCGGAGGATCGTCCGTCTTCGACAACGCTCCGGATGCGACGACAATCGCTACGGGAGCGGCTCTTGCAATCACAGCCGCGGGCTTCGCAGCGGCGGCGGCGGGCAATCGACGGCGCCCACCGCGTCCGGCCTAAGACCGAGACACCCCTTGCCCCTGAGGACGCTCCTCAGGGGCAAGGCTGCTCGCCCTCCCACGACGCTCAGGGCTATCATGAGCGTATGCGTCCCACAGTTCTGTTCGACGCTACCTGCGGTTTCTGCCAATGGGGCGTGCGCAAGATCTTGGCGTGGGACAGAGCGGGGCTGATACGTGCCGTGCCTCTGCAAGATCCCGAGGCCGACACTCTCCTCACCGGCATGGATGCCAACGTGCGTGCCGACAGCTGGCACTTCATCTCCGAAGACGGGCGCATCCACTCGGCCGGCCGTGCGATCGCACCGCTGCTCAGCATCTTGCCCTATGGCAAAGCGCCCGCCGCGTTGTGTTCATCGCTTCCGGTGGTGCCGGATCTGATGTACCGGCTGGTCGCCACACACCGAGCGCGGATCGGTCGCTGGGTGGGCGCGCCGACCTGTTCGAACGAAGCTCGGCGATGAGTTTTTGGGTCGTCTGGCGTCTCATCTCGTGATCCCGGTAGCCTCCGATCCGACGACGGATCCGGCCCACGCGGGAACGCTCGAGCAAGCCAGGAGGAGATGAGATGCCCGACCACACGACAGGTACGCGCGAGGAATGGCAGGCGGCCCGGGACGAGCTGGCCAAGCTCGAGGCCGAGCAGGCGCAGCGAAACGAGGAGATCAAGGCGAAGCGTCTCGATCTGCCGTGGGTGCCGGTCGAGAAGCAGTACCACTTCGACACCGAGGACGGCACAAAGACGCTCGCCGAGCTGTTCGACGGCCGCTCACAGCTGCTCGCCTACAACATCATGTTCGGCCCCGACTACACGCTCGGCGCCTGCCCCGGCTGCACCAGCGTGGGTGACGGGCTGGACGGCTCGCTCGTCCACATCAACCACCGCGACGTGACGCTGCTCTGCTTCTCGCGGGCGCCGATCGAGCGGCTGGCCGCCTACAAGCAGCGGATGGGCTGGCAGTTCCCCTACGTCTCCACCTACAACACCGACTTCGCCTTCGACTTCGGCCTCGCCCTGACCGAGGAGCAGGCGCAGCAGATTCCCGAGGTGCAGAAGATGCTCGACGACCCGCCCGGCTGGCTGCAGGAGTGGTCAGGCCAGGTCGGGGCCGAGCTCAAGGACGGGCTGCGCGAGGCCCCGAGCTGGATCGCGTTCGCACGCGAGAACGGCACCGTCTACCACACCTACACGGTGACGGCGCCCGACCCGTTCGTCGCGCCATATGCCAGCTTCCTGCTCGAACGAACGCCGAAAACCCAACCCGCCGAGCCCCGCACCTGGCGGAAGGACGAGTACCCGGACTGAAGGCGACGGCCGGTTAGCCTTGCGGGATCCTCGCGCCGCGTTTCCTGTCGGGGTTCGACGGTGGCGGCACGACCGGTCCGATGTCGCCGTCCGGCGCCTCGTCCAGATCCATGATCACAGGCGCGTGATCGCTCGGCCCGCTGCCCTTGCGCGCGTGCCGGTCGACCCAGGCCGCCTTCACACGTCCAGCCACGGCGTCGCTGGCGAGGATCAGATCGATGCGCATGCCCAGGTCTTTGTGGAACATCCCGGCCCGGTAGTCCCAATAGGTGAACACGCGCTCGTTCGGCCACCTCTCCCGCACCACGTCGCGCAATCCAAGCGCCTGAAGCTCCGCCAGCGCGTTGCGCTCGCGTGGCGTGACGTGGGTCTGGCCG
>JAWVEC010000357.1:0-3183 GCA_033856975.1 Gaiellales bacterium | reverse complement strand
CGGATGTTGCTGCCGGCTCTGGCAACAACAACATCTACAACGCAACCGGGAACTACGCGACTGCCAACGGCTACGACATGGCCACCGGCCTGGGATCGCCGGACGCGATGGCGCTCGCAACGGCGCTGACGACCTACACGCCGGGAGCGGTCACTCCGGATGCGACCAAGATCGCGATCTCCGGTCCGCTTCTGGCGAAGACGGTCGTGTACGGCAGGCCGGTCACCTTCCGCGGCACGCTCATGACCTCGACCGACGTCCCCATCGCGAACCGCCGCGTGTACCTGGAGCTGCTGGAGGGCGGCTTCCTCTACGTCTACGTTGCCCGCACCGACGTCAACGGCCTCTGGTCGGTGACGCTCGCCAAGCAGCTGCGACGAAACCTCTCCTGGTCGGTCAACTTCCCGGGCTCCGACACCGAGTCGCCCGACTCCGCGAAGGGGCACGCGATCCATGTCATCCCTCACCTCGGTTCGGCCGCGAGCGTGACCAGCGTCGGGCGCGGCGTCGCGTTCACGTTCCATGGGGCTTCGGCGCCCAACATGCACGGCGTCGCGGTGCAGCTTCAGGAGCGGCGCTCCACGGGTGCCGCGTGGCGAACGCTGAGGCTGATCGCGGTGGCGAAGAACGGCACCTACTCCGTCCGGATCTCGGCGGCGTCACCCGGCCCGCTGTTCCTGCGATGGAAGTATGCGGGTGGCCTCACCCGGCCCTGGATGCCGGCGGTATCGCCGCCTCGCCGCGTCAACATCACCTGAGATCCGCCCTCGCCCTCAGGGCTGGTGGACGAGCATGTGCAGGCAGGCGCTGCCCGGATGGCAGACCCACACCGAGGCCGGGCTGGGTCTCAGGGGGATGAGGCGGTGCCCGGCGGGCGTTGGCTGCACCGCCGGCAGCGCGCCCGGAGCACCACCGCCGACGCCCGCGAGCAGCGCAAGCATCGCCAGCACCACGATGAGCCCGATCCGGAACACCTCGGCTCATCCTACCGGCGATGATCGGGCACCGAGCGCCCGCTGGATGATCGAATGTGATTGAATCCTCGCGAGAACGCCCGTAAACGGACAGAAGGAGGTAGCAGCCGGTTACGTGCTGGCTGTGCCCGAATGGGTGCACGCCACTCCGCGTTCGCAAGGTGTCGGCGGCCGGCGGAGAGTGAGGAACAGCACGCCCTCAGACACGCAGTCCATGTCCTCTGCGTGAAGGAGATCACACGATGTTTCGAACTCGACCACTGGTGGCGGTTGCCCTCGCCAGCCTCGCGTTCACCTCAGCAGCATCCGCACGCCCGGTCGCTGCGCCCGCGGCGCTGCCGGCCCCGATGAGTTGCACCGGCTGCTGGAATCCTCCGGTTCAGAGCCGCTGGCAGTACCAGCTTCAAGGCGTCGCAGCGTTTGCGTCCACCGGGGGGATCAACACAACGATATCGGCGCCACCGAGCGGTGGCGGGGCGGCGGTCAGCCCTCAGGTCTGGGACTTCGACCTGTACGTCGACCAGGCCGTCTCCGGCAACAACACCACGCTCAACACGGCCGGGGTCAACGCCGTGCACGCCCGCGGCGGCCACGCGATCTGCTACCTCAGCGCAGGCACGTGGGAGAACTGGCGCGTGGACGCCGGGCAGTTCCCCGCATCGGTGCTCGGCAGCAAGAACGGCTGGCCGGGAGAGAAGTGGCTCGACATCCGCCAGATCTCGGTGCTCGGCCCGATCATGTCCGCCCGAGTGCAGAAGTGCAAGCAGACGGGATTCGACGGTGTCGAGTTTGACAACGTCGACGGATACGCGAACCGTACCGGGTTCCCGCTGACCGCGACCGATCAGCTCAACTACGACACCTACCTCGCCAACCTGGCCCACCAAAACGGACTTTCGGCTGCGCTCAAGAACGACCTCGGGCAGCTGTCCGCTCTGAAGCCGTACTTCGACTACGCGATCAACGAGCAGTGCATGCAGTACAAGGAGTGCGACTTCCCGGCGCCGGGTTTGCCCGACTGGTCGGCCTCCGGGAAGGCGGTGTTCGAAGTCGAGTACAAGGCCTCGACGCTCAACTGCACGAAGTCAAACGGGTGGAACTTCAACGCCATCCTCAAGGACCTCAACCTGTACGACACGCCGTGGACGCCGTGTAGGTAGAGCAGCTCGCCAGGTGCCAGGCAACGGCTGCAAGGCCGGTGCCTGGCACCATCGAGCTGCAGCCAACGGTCGGACGCGAACGAACGACCGTCCGGCGCCAGCGGACCGCCGACGCGGCGACCCACTCATCGTCCCCGGTAGCGGAGCTCCGGCCTACTCCCACTCGATCGTGCTGGGCGGCTTGCTGGAGATGTCCAGCGCCACCCGGTTCACTCCGGGAATCTCGTTGATGATGCGGCTCGAGATCCGTTCCAGCAGGTCGTAGGGCAGCCGCGCCCAGTCGGCCGTCATCGCGTCCTCCGAGCTGACCGCCCGGATGATGATCGGATACGCGTAGGTGCGCGAGTCGCCCTGCACGCCGACGCTTCGGATCGCGGGCAGGATCGCGAACGTCTGCCACAGCTCGTGGTACAGCCCCGCCTTGCGAACCTCGTCCAGCAGCACGGCATCGGCCTCACGCAGGATGTCCAGGCGCTCCGAGGTGACCTCGCCGATGATCCGGATCGCGAGGCCCGGGCCCGGGAACGGCTGTCGCCAAACCATCCGCTCGGGCAGTCCCAGCTCCTCGCCGACGCGCCGCACCTCATCCTTGAAGATCAGGCGCAGCGGCTCGACCAGGTCGAACTCGATGTCCTCGGGCAGGCCGCCCACGTTGTGGTGCGACTTGATCTTGGCCGCCGTGCGGCTCCCCGACTCGATCACGTCCGAGTACAACGTGCCCTGCACCAGGTAGTTGACCTCGCCCAGCTTTTCGGCCTCATCCTCGAACAGCCGGATGAACTCCTCACCGATGATCCGGCGCTTGGTCTCGGGATCGGTGACGCCGTCGAGCCGGCTGAGGAAGCGATCGGCCGCCTCGACGTGCACCAGCGGCACGCGGAAGTGATCCTCGAACGCCTCCACCACGTTTCGCGCCTCGTCTTTTCGCAGCAGCCCGTGGTCGACGAACACGCAGGTCAGCTGATCGCCCACCGCGCGGTGCACCAGCAGCGCGGCCACGGCCGAATCGACGCCGCCCGAGAGTGCGCAGATCACCTGCTCGTCCCCCA
>JAWVEC010000356.1:0-9363 GCA_033856975.1 Gaiellales bacterium | reverse complement strand
CGTTCGCCGCTCGAGTACCCCCGAAGGGGCCTTTCCGCTCGACTTGCATGTGTTAAGCACGCCGCCAGCGTTCGTCCTGAGCCAGGATCAAACTCTCCGAGAACAGCTTGCGAAACGGCCTCCCCTCAACCCCCGAAAGGGACGAGGTTCATCGACCGGTTTCTAACTGTGGATGGAGAGAGTGAACTGCTTACTCTCTCAAAGGCCGGGACACCCACCGGGAACCCGAAGGCCCCGTAGAGTGCCCGACGAGGTTCCGTCCGACCCCGTTTACCGGGGGCGGCGGACGAACCCGACGTGGTCACCAACCCGCGGCTCGAAAGCCGAGGTTCGGTGACCCCTGAACTGTTGAGTTTTCAAAGACCAGCACGCCGTAGGCGCGACCTGCAAGACTACCAGCCCAAAGCCTGATGGGCAAGCCGGAAGTCCCACAAAAAACCGCCCGAGCGAGCCCGAGCGGCCAAGAGCACAGTATGCCCGCCCCAGCCGCCACCGTCAAACGAGAACCGTCACTGCGGGGCGACGCGGGCAAATCGGCGGCCCACGCGCAGCTCCGCGCCCGCCAGCCGGGTGCGGGGAACGTCCAGCTCGTCCTGCTCCAGCGGCACCCCGTCCAGACGCACCCCGCCCTGCGTGATCAGCCGCCGCGCCTCGCCGCGAGACGCGGCCAGGCCGTTGTCGGCCAGCAGCGCCGGCATGTGCACGGGGTCTGAGTCCGGCAGCGGCAGCACCGGCGCGTCATCGGTGGCGCGCTTGTCCTTGAACATCCGGTCGAAGCCGGCCTCTGCCTCCACCGCCGCGTCGGCGCCCTGCCAGCGCTCGACCAGCCGCCGGGCGAACTCGCGCTTGGCGATGTAGGGATCGGCGGGCGGCGGCTCGTCCGCGTCGAGCAGCAGCTCGTAGTACTGCGGCATCAGCTCGTCCACGGCGCTCATCGCCTTGCCGTACATCTCCGCCGGCGGTTCCGAGATGCCGATGTAGTTGTCGAGCGAGGCGCCCATCTTCTGGACGCCGTTGGGGCCGTTGATCAGCGGCGTGGTCAGCACCACCTGCGGCTCCTGGCCGTACGCCTGCTGGATATCGCGGCCGGCCAGCAGGTTGTACTCCTGGTCGGTGCCGCCCAGCTCGACGTCGGCCTCGATCGCGACGGAGTCGTAGCCCTGGATCAGGGGGTACAGGAACTCGCTGACCGAGATCGGCTTGTTGGCCGCGAACCGCTGGGCGAAGTCGTTTCGCTCCAGCAGCCGTGACACGGTGATGATTCGGGTCAGGCGAAGCAGCTGCTCGAACCGAAGCGGCGCCAGCCACTCGCTGTTGAACCGCAGCTCCGTGCGGTCGCGGTCGAGGATCCGGGATGCCTGCTCGAAGTAGGCCTTGGCGTTGGCGTCGATCTGCTCGTCCGTCAGCATCCGCCGCTCCTTCGAGCGGCCGGAGGGGTCGCCGATGCGAGCCGTGTAGTCGCCGATGATCAGCACGCCGGTGTGGCCCTGCTCCTGGAACGCGCGCATCCGCTGCAGTGGAATCGCGTTTCCGACGTGGATGTCGCGCGCCGTCGGATCGATGCCCAGCTTGACGCGCAGCGGCCGCCCCAAGGCGAGCTTGCGCTCGAGCTCCCCCTCGGGGAGCACCTTGACGGCATGTCGGGTGAGGGCGGCGACGTCGGGCATGGCCGGGCGATTCTACGCGGCGGGGCGGTGCCGGCGGCTCACGTACGGCGAGTCGGCGTCCAGGAACCGCCACGGCTGGTCGACGGCCTTGGAGATCCCGATCCGGGTGGTGGCTATCACCCGCCGCGCCGAGCCCGGCGGAACGAGCTCTGCGGGCCGGCCGATCAGGTGCGGCCCGGCCGCCAGCGACTGGCCGACGCGGCCGGGCCCGGAGGCCAGCTCGGCCACCGCCTCGCGGCCGCGCCGCCGGCGCATCTCGGCCAATCCGTGCACGGGCTCGAACGCGCGGATCAGCACCGCCGCGCCGGTGCCCTCCGCGCCGCAGACGATGTTCACACACCAGTGGATGCCGTAGGAGAGGTAGACGTACAGCCGCCCCGGCGGCCCGAACATGGCCGCGTTGCGCGCGGTAGGGCCGGGATACGAGTGCGATGCCGGATCGTCGTGGCGGTAGGCCTCGGTCTCCACGATCGGGCCGCCGACGCCGTCCACCAGCAACGTCCAGCCGATCAGGCCTCGGGCGGCTGTGACCGGGTCACCGGCCAGGTTGAGGGACGTCACACCGCGCGCCAGCGCAGGCCTTCCCCCGTGCGCTCGATCCGGCCCGGCGTCTCGATGTGCGATGCGGTCACGATCACGCCGCGGTCGGCCATCTGCTCGAGCAGGACGGTGCGCGTGCGCAGTGCCAGCTCGACGTCGGAGTCGAACTCGCGGTCCCACTCGAGGTGCTCGACGTGCAGCGGGTGGTGGACGACGTCGGCGAGGTGCACCAACCCCTCGCCCACCTCCACCACCGAGTGCCCGGCGCGATGTCCGGGTGCAGCCCGGAGCGTGACGCCCGGCCTGGCCTCGCCGCCGTCGTCGATCCACTCCACACGCCCGTCGCGTCGCAGCGCCTCCATCACGCGCTCCCCCGCCGCACCCGACGTGGCCGCTCCCGTCGGAACCATCACCCGCGGCCGCGGCAGCTGGGCGCATCCGCCACAGTGGTCGAAGTCGAGGTGCGTCAGCACCACCACGTCCACATCCTCGGGGGCACATCCCGCCTCCGCCAGCGCACCCACCAGATCGGTCTTCGCGCCGGGCCAGTCGGCGGCGAACGAGCCGGATCCGGCGTCGATCAGCACCGTCTCGCCGTGTCCGCGCAGCAGCAGCACGTTCGAGGGCACATCCACGGTGCCGTGAAACGAGCCGTCCGGGCCGAGCAGGTTGGCGGCCATCGGCAGCCAGCCCGCCGTCAGCAGCACGGGAGTCCAACCGCCGCTTGGCTCGAGGGCGATCACTCGAACAGCGCTGTCTGTGCGTCGCGGCTCCGCCGCACCGTTCGGTCTCGGGCGGCGGCCCGCTCCATATCGGCCAGGATCGTGCGCTCGGTGCGCGAGGCGATCAGGGGTTCGGCGATCCCCTCAACCCACACACGCGTGCGCCGGCCATCGCCGCGGTCATCCTCGATCCGCTCCAGGGCATAGATGCGATCGGCCCGCACATGCTTGCCGTAGCCCAGAAAGACCATGGCGACTCTCATTACAGCGCCTCGATCACCTCGCGCAGCGAGGAGCAGACGTACTCGATGTCCTGATCCTCGAGCTGGATGAAGAACGGCAGCGCAAGCGTGGAGAGGCTGACCCGCTCGGTCACAGGCAGCATGCCCTCCCGCATCCCCAGCCGGCGGTACTCCGGCTGCAGATGGATGGCGGGCAGGTACGGGCGGGTGGCGATGCCGCGCTCGGCCATCGCATCGATCACGGCCCCGCGGTCGATCGAGGGATCGAGCCGGACGTGGTAGATGAACCAGCTGCGCGCATGCGGCCCCTCGTACGGCCGCTCGACACCCGGCACCGTGGCCAGCAGCTCGTTGTAGCGGCGCGCCACGCGGGCGCGGCCCTCCAGCATCAGCTCAAGCTTCTCGAGCTGAGCGAGCCCGACCGCGGCCGACATCTCGTCCATGCGGAAGTTGAATCCCAGCCGCTGGTGCACGAGCCAGTCGCCGTTGTCCGAGCGTCCCTGGTTGACGATGCTGCGCAGCTCGCGCTCGACGTCCGGGTCGTCGGTCGTGATCATGCCGCCCTCGCCGGTCGTGATCTGCTTGTTCGGGTAGAAGCCGTACACCGCCGGGTTGCCGAACGTCCCCACCGGCCGGCCGGCGATGCTGGCGCCCAGCGCCTCGCAGGCATCCTCGATCACCGGCAAGCCGTGCCGGCGGCCGATCTCGCTGATGCGGTCGATGTCACACGGGTAGCCGAAGATGTGCACCGGCAGGATCGCGCGCGTGCGCGGAGTGATCGCCGCTTCGACAGCGTCCGGATCGATGTTGAACGTCAGCTCATCCATCTCGGCGAACACCGGCGTCGCGCGCTGGAACAGGATCACGTTCGCAGAGGCGACGAACGAGAACGACGAGGTGATCACCTCGTCTCCCGGCCCCACGTCCAGGCGCGCCAGACAGGCGTGCAGCCCGGCCGTGCCGCTCGAGCACGCGACCGCGTAGCGAGTGCCGGCGGCGCTTGCGAAGGCCTCCTCGAAGCGCCGGTAGACCGGCCCCAGGGCGAGGTTGCCGGAGCGCAGCACGTCCAGCACCAGCTCCTCTTCGCGTCCGTCCAGATAGGGGCGCGCGAGAGGTATCTGACGCGCCATCACCATCGTCTCGGGCCTACGACCTGACCGGCGTCGAGGCCGGGTACTCAAGGAACTCGGCGAAACGCTCATCACGCCCCTCCACTGTCGCAAAGAACACGCCCTGCACCTGCTTGGTGATCGGCCCACGCCCGCCGATCTCCTGGTTGTCCACGGACGCGATCGGCGTCACCTCGGCAGCCGTGCCGCAGAGGAAGGCCTCGTCCGCGAAGTAGAGATCGGTGCGCACGAGCGTCGCCTCCCGCACCTCGTGGCCCAGCGAACGGGCGATCCGGATCACGCTGTCGCGCGTGATACCGGGCAGGCACGAGTCGCTGGTCGGCGGCGTGTAGATCACGCCGTCTCGGACGACGAAGACGTTCTCGCCCGAGCCGTCGGCCAGGAAGCCCTGCTCGTTGAGCAGCAGCGCCTCGTCGTAGCCGCAGCGGTTGGCCTCGTGCTTGGCCAGCACCGAGTTGATGTACTGGCCCGAGGCCTTCGCAGCCGGCGGCATCGTGTTTGGCCCGTAGCGGCGATAGCTCGAGATCTTGCAGCGCACGCCCGCCTCCAGCGCCTCCTCACCCAGGTATGCGCCCCACGGCCAGACGGCGATCGCAACGTCAACGGGGTTGTTGAGCGCGAACAGCCCCATCTCGCCGTAGCCGCGGTAGACGATCGGGCGCACGTAGCACGACTCGACGCCGTTGGCAGCGATCGTCTCGTGGATCGCGGCCGCCAGCTCGGGCAGCTCGATACCGAGATCCATCTCGTACAGCGCGGCCGAGCGGCGCAGCCGCTCGAGGTGGGCGGTCAGACGAAAGACGGCCGTACCCTTGGGCGTCGCGTAGGCGCGGATCCCCTCGAACACGCCCGTGCCGTAGTGCAGTGCATGCGTCAGAACGTGGACCTGGGCGTCCTCCCACGGTACGAAGCTCCCGTTCCGCCAGATCTTCTCGGTCGTCTGCATTGTGCGTCGTCCTTTTCGTCCGTGGTGTGTGCAGATCGTACCGGACGAGAGCCGCGACCGGATTCACAGGGCGCTCGCGATCGAGGCTGCCGATCGCGGTCACACGCCGGTCAGCGAGACCAGCCGCACCGAGTGGATGCCCGGCTCGTCGCGCAGTCGCTCCAGCACGCGGGCCTCGAGCGGGGCGTCGACCGAGAGCACCATCACCGCGGCCTCGCCACGCTCGTTGCGCGACACGTTCATGTTGGCGATGTTGGCGCCCTCCTCGCCCAGCAGCGTGCCGACGCGGCCGATCATGCCCGGCCGATCGTCGTTCAGCATCACCAGCATGTGGGCGTCCAGCTCGATCTCGACCTGGTAGGGATGCACCCCCACCAGCCAGGGCCGGTTGTCGCGGCCGATGGTGGTGCCCGACACGGCCTCTCCGGGTACGGCGGCGACCGTGACCAGGTTGGTGAAGTCGCCGGCCGTCGGCTCGGCCGACTCGATCACGCGGATGCCCATGCCGTCCGCGACGGTGCGCGCGTTGACCAGGTTGATGTGCTCGTCCACGTGTCCGGCGAACGCGCCCGACAGCACGGCCGAGGTGAGCAGGCGGGTGTCGTACTCCGCCAGCGCTCCCGAGCAGGTGACCTCGATCCGCTGGAACCCGCCGCCCGAGAGCCCTGCAGCCAGCCGGCCCAGCTTCGCGGCCAGCGGCAGGAAGGGACCCAGCACCTCCATGTCCTCGGCCCGCGCCTGGGGGATGTTGACCGCATTCGAGACGAAGCCTCCGGTCAGCGCGGCCACCACCTGCTCGGCAACGATCACGCCCGCCCGGTCCTGCGCCTCCTGGGTGGAGGCGCCCAGGTGCGGCGTGACGACGACGTTGGGCAGCGTCAGCACCTCGCCCTCGGTGTACGGCTCGGTCGGGAACACGTCCAGGGCGGCGGCGGCCACCCGACCATCCTTGAGCGCGGCGACCAGCGCATCGAGGTCGACCAGGTCGCCGCGGGCCGCGTTCACGATCCGGACGCTGGGACGCATCCGCGCGATCGTCTCGAACCGCACCAGGTGGCGGGTCTCGGCCGTCAGCGGCGCGTGCAGGCTGATGAAGTCGGCCTGCTCGAGTACCTCATCCAGGCTGCAGTACGCCACCTGGGCCTCGCGAAACCGCTCCGGCGTCACGAACGGATCGTGGGCCACGACCTGCATGCCGAGGCCGCGGGCGCGCGACGCCACCAGCTGGCCGATGCGGCCGAAGCCGAGCACGCCAAGCGTCTTCCCGCACAGCTCGACGCCGCCGAACCGCGACCGCTCCCAGCGCCCGTCGGTGAGTGCCGTGTGCGCCTGGGGGATGTTGCGGGCGACGGCCAGGAGCAGCCCGATCGCGTGCTCGGCGGCCGAGACCATGTTCGAGCCGGGCGCGTTGGCGACGATGATGCCGCGGCGGGTGGCCTCGGCCACGTCCACGTTGTCGACGCCGGTGCCCGCGCGCCCGATCACCGTCAGGCGCTCGGCCCGTGCCAGCAGCTCGGCATCGACGGCGGTGGCGCTGCGCACGATCAGGGCGTCGTACTCGCTGATCCGCCGCCCAAGCTCGTCGGCATCCATCTCGATCTCGACGTCGACCGCGAAACGCTCCGCCAGCAGGTCGATGCCGGCCTGGGCGATACGCTCCTTGACCAGCACCCGGGCGCGGCCGGTGACCGGCGGCTCGCTCAGCCGCTGCGGCTGGGTGGCCTCAGACACGGGCCGGCTCCGACTCGCCGAACACCGCCACCGCGCGCGCGGCTCCCGCTCCCGGAGCGGGCGCCCGGTGGCCGAGCCCGGCCAGCGTCATCTCAAGCGCCGAGAGCGCGGTCACGATGTCGAACTCATTCATGTAGCCCATGTGCCCGATCCTGATCACGCGTCCGCGCAGCGCACCGTGGCCCCCAGCCAGCACCACGCCGTGGCGATCGCGAAGCAGCGAGTACACGCGCTGGCCGTCGATGTCGGGCGGCATCAGAACCGCGGTCACCATCGCGGCGCTGTCGTCGTCGGGCGAGAACAGCTCCAGGCCCAGCGCCTTGGCCCCCTCCCGCGCGGCCAGTGCCAGGCGCCGGTTGCGCAGCCATGCGGCCTCGAATCCCTCCTCGATCAGCAGCCCGATGGCTGCGTCGAGTCCGGCCACCAGCGTCACCGGCGGCGTGAAGGCGGTGTTCCAGCCGACCTGGGCCTGCCTCGTGGCCTGCCAATCGAGCGTGAACCGAGGCAACCCGCGACGTGCCGCCAGCTGCCAGGCCCGCTCGGACACCGACGCGAAGGCCAGGCCCGGGGGCGTCATCAGCGCCTTCTGTGACCCGGAAACGACCACGTCGATGCCCCACGCGTCCGTCGCCAGCTCGACGCCGCCCAGACTGGAAACGCCGTCCACCACGAGTGCCGCACCGGTCGGCCGCAGCGCCTCGGCGATCGCCCGCACGTCGTGCACGACGCCCGTCGACGTCTCGGAGTGGGTCACGAACACGGCCGTGCAGTCCTCGGCTCGCGCCGCGATCCGCTGTGGGTCGAGCTTCTCGCCCCACGCCTGGCTGAGGTGCTCGGGAACGAGCCCGTAGGCCGTGATGATCTTGACCCAGCGCTCGCCGAAGTTGCCGGCCGACGCGACCAGCACGCGGTCGCCCGGTGAGAGCATGTTCGAAACCGCCGACTCCATCGCCGAGGTCCCGGACCCGGCGAACATCAGCACCGGGTTCTGGGTGGCATACACGCGCCCGAGCCCGGTCAGCGTCCGCTCCAGGAGCTGCTTGAAGTCGGGGCTGCGATGGTGGATCAGCGGACGTGCCATGGCCGCCGACACCTCGGGCGGGATCGGCGTCGGCCCGGGAGTGATCAGATACGTCTTGTCTGGCACGGGACTCCTACCGCCGCTGGCACAACTCGGCGGCAGTCTAGATGGTTGATTCCATGTTCAGCGTGGGTGCAGGGCGAGGTCCCACCAGCCAGATGTCCGTCGGTCAGCCGCTCGCGAGCGGCGGGGCGGGCTGCTGGTCGCGCATCGCGACGCGGATCACCTCGACCGCCGCGGGGTCGCCGTCGGGGATTTCGACCGGGCGGTCTCGGTCCCTCAACCGCTGCACGATCCACCACGTCACCAGCGCGTAGACGATCCCGGCCAGGACGTCGACGGCATAGTGCTCGCCGGTGTAGACGATCGTAAACCAGACGCCCAGCATGCGCACCGTCTCGAGGTAGAACAGCCAGGCCGGCAGCTTGTACTTGCGGATCACGAGCACGCCGACCACCGGGAAGGCGGCGTGGATGGACGGGAAGGCGGCCACCACGTCGTAGGCGGAGGCATCGCCCTTGAAGGCGGCGATGTCGCCCAGGCCGACAGCGTCCAGGCTGGTCTTGAGCAGGGAGTGCACCCCGGGCGCCAGGCCGTGGTCGGCGGCCAGCCAGGGAGGGGCGCTGGGCAGCAGCACGTAGGTGACGCCGGCCAGCAGGCTCAGCAGGATGTTGGTGTACATCAGCTCGCCGAAGCCCTCGCCGCGGCGCACGTGCCAGAGGTAGAAGCCGAGTATCAGCGGGAAGAAGAAGTGCGACGTGTACATCAGCACGCAGAAGGCCTCGATCCCGAGGCTGAGGTGCAGGTGCTGCTGCAGGAACACGGTCGGCAGCGTGCCGAAGCCGATCAGCTTGTCGGCTTGAATCTGCGGCGTGTAGGTGACCGGGAGCTTCAACGTCTCGGCCAAGCGGAAGGCCAGGCCGTAGCCGATCACGATCGTCAGCACCGGTGTCCAGTCACGGATGAAGCGGCCGCTGGAGTTGGTGTACAGCGCCGCCGCCAGCATCAGCATGATCACGTGCCCGGGCCCGGGCGTGCCCCCGCGCGCGATGTTGATCGCGGCCAGGATGATGCCCGACCCTAGCAACACCAGCGAGAGGCCGCGCCGGATGTGCATCGCGCCCGTGCTCTGGGAGCGTTCGGAGCGGTCGACCATCCACTCGAAGCGGTCGAGCACGCGCAGCGTGGCACGGAAGGGGGCAAGCAGGTCGCGCATGTGCGCCTTCATCGGCAGATCGGGCGCGAACGCTGAGTCCAAACTGCGCCCCGGGACGGGGCTACAGCTTCGCCCGGAACAGGGCCTG
>JAWVEC010000355.1:0-3053 GCA_033856975.1 Gaiellales bacterium | reverse complement strand
TGATGCAGGACCAGTGCTCCGCACTGCGGGCCCGCGGCCACCACGATGTCGAGATGATCGCGTCATCGATGACCGGCGAGGCGGTGTCGGCCGCGTTGCAGCGGATCGCTTCCGGCCGGCGGCGTGGCGCTGCCGATCGCGGCGTATGCCTTCTCGGGCCTTGGAATGGGGGTCGCCAGCCCGGCGCTGTTCGCGGTGGTGCTGGCCGATGGCGACGCGGGCCGCGAGGGCAAGTCGACCTCGGGCATCCCGCTGGCGCGCCAGGTCGGCGCCGGGCTGGGGACGGCTGTGGCCGGCATCGTGTTCCTGGCGTCGCTGTCCGACGCCGCGGTACGGGCGGCCGAGAAGAAGGGCGCGCACGTCTCTGCGGTCGTGCCGGGTGCGCGCCACACCTATCTGGCCGCCGCCCTGCTGGGCGCGATCGGCGTCGTGGCCGGCGCCTGGATGCGCCGCTCGCCGCGCCCGGCCGTGTCGGCCACCGCCGACCGCGCCCCCGCCCTGATCGAGTGACGATCACGTCACATCCGCGTCACACCCACCTCATGAGTGTTTGACTCCAATAATTCGGGCGCGGAGGGGATTGGCTCAACCAGGCGATCGAACTGTCACGATCGTGCAACGCGACCGTCACTGTTGCGCGGGGAGTGTTTGACACCGCTGCTCGGCCGGTGAGGCCCGTGTCCGTCGGCCGTGCGACACTGACAGGCGTGACCGCGACCGCACATGATCTCTCCGCCGAGCTCCAGCGGCTGTTCGGCTTCCCGGCCTTTCGGCCCGGGCAGCAGGATGCCGTCGAGGGCACCATGTCCGGCCGCGACGTGCTCGCGATCATGCCCACCGGCTCCGGCAAGTCGCTCTGCTACCAGCTGCCCGCGCTGCTCGACAGCGGGGTCACGCTGGTCGTCTCGCCGCTGATCGCGCTGATGCAGGACCAGTGCTCCGCGTTGCGCGCCCGTGGCCACCACGACGTCGAGATGATCGCGTCCTCGATGACCGGCGAGGCGGTGTCGGCCGCGCTGCAGCGGATCGCATCCGGACAGACGCGGCTGGTCTACGTGGCTCCGGAACGGTTCTCGAGCCGCCGGTTTCTGGACGCGATCGGCGAGGCCGACGTCACCCGTCTGGCCATTGACGAGGCGCACTGCCTGTCGGAGTGGGGCCACGACTTCCGCCCCGATTACCTACGGTTGGCCGACGTGCGCGCGCGGCTGGGGTCGCCGCCGACGCTGGCGCTCACCGCCACCGCCACGCCCCGTGTCGCCCGCGACATCGTGCAGGCGCTTGGGCTGCGCGATCCCGTCATGGCGCGCACCGGCTTTGACCGCCCCAACCTGTTCTTCGAGGTCGTGCACGTCGCCGGCGACGCCGGCAAGCCGCGCATGCTGCTGGCCCATCTCAAGGATCGGTCGCGGCTGCCCGCGGTGATCTACTGCGGCCGCCGAAAGACCTGCGAGGAGGTCGCCGCCCACCTGCTGGCCGACGGCATCAGCGCCGCGCCCTACCATGCCGGGCTTCCGCCCGACCAGCGCACGCGCACGCTGAACGAGTTCTTGGCCGGTGAGCTGCAGGCGGTCACGGCCACGACCGCGTTTGGCATGGGCATCGACAAGGCGGACGTGCGATCGGTCGTGCACTGGACGATCCCGTCCTCGCCCGAGGAGTACTACCAGCAGGCGGGCCGCGCCGGGCGGGACGGTATGCCCGCCATCTGCACGCTGCTCTACAGCGCCGCCGACAAGGGGCTGGTGGTGTTCTTCATCGAGCGCGCCCGGCTCAGCTCGCAGCAGCTCGAGCACGTGCACCGCGTGCTGGCCGGACGTGCCGACCCGGGCGGCGTGTTCGCCGTGATGGAGTCGGAGCTGCCCGTGGACGAGCCGCGGATCGCGGTCGCGGTGCTGGAGCGGGCGGGGGCGGTGGAGCTGTTCCCGGCTCGCAACGGCACCGTCTCGGGCCGGCTGGCCGCGCCGGCGCTCAGCCGCGCCCATCTGGCCGCGGCGATGGTGGCGATGAAGCGGCAGGAGAACCTGCGCTGGGAGCGGCTGAAGGCGATGGATTCCTACGCGGCCGGCGAGCGCTGCCGCCGCGCGGCGCTGCTCGGCTACTTCGGCGACACGCCACAGCCCCGCCCCGACGAGCTGTGCTGCGACAACCACGGCGACCCGGCCGCCCGCGCCGCTCGCTCGCCGCTGGCCGTGGACGAGCGAGCCGCCGTGCTGCAGGCGGTGGACGAGACCGGCGGTGCGGTTGGCCGGACGCGGCTGACCCAGGTGCTTCGCGGCGGCCGCGGCAAGGACCTGCTGTCCGCCGGGCACCATCGGCTCGCCAGCTACGGCGAGCTGTCTCATCGCACCGAGAAGCACGTGCTGGCAGAGATCGACTCGCTGATCGCCGAGGGCGTACTGACCAAGAGCGAGGGCCGTTACCCACTGGTCGGCCGCTCGGGCTGAGCACGGAGATCTCGGCAGGCTTCCGGGCACCGCCGTCGAACTCGCCGGCACGGCTACCGAAGCTTGGTCGTCGTGGCGTCTACCACCCTGCGACCATCTATGATCGAGCCAATGCGCGTGCTGATCCTCTCGGCCCCCGTGGGGGCCGGCCACGACGCGGCCTCCCGGGCCGTCCGTGAGCAACTCGAGGGTCAGGGGGCGACGGTCGAAATCGACGACGGCCTGGCGCTGCTGGGCCTGTCGCGGATCGTTGTCGGCGGGTACCGGTTCCAGATCCTGCATGCCGCCTGGTCGTGGCGCTGGATGTACCGCGCCAGCCGCTCTCCGCGGCTGATCCGGCTGCTGGGGCGGTGGCTCTCGTGGCATCGCGCCAGGCCGCTGCTGGCGCGGATCGAGGCCGGCGACTACGACCACGTCGTTTCGGCCTACCCACTCGTCTCGGCCGCGCTGGCAGGCTTGCGCCGCCGCGGCAAGCTGCCGATCCATTGCTCCACGCTGATCACCGATTTCGATCCCCATCCCGGCTGGCTGCATCCCGACCTCGATCAGAACCTGGCCGTCGGCCACGACCTGCCCGGCGTCGACCTGATCCAGCCCCCGGTGGCG
>JAWVEC010000354.1:0-6154 GCA_033856975.1 Gaiellales bacterium | reverse complement strand
GGATACGAGTGCAACCTGTGGGAGTGCGTGACTCCGGAGAAGCGGGTGCGCCTGCACCTGAGCTGGATCAGCTGAGATCTTTGGGGATCGAGAAGCCGACCAGCTCGCCGTCGCCCTTGCTCACGCTGCTCCACGTCCGGTCGCCGAGAGCGAGCGTCGCCAGCGCGCCGGTCGGGAACTTTGCGATCACCTCAGAGAGCAGCGGGCCGGGGGCCGCCAGGAGCAGCACGAGCTCCTCGAGGCCAGGGTTGTGGCCTATCACGAGCGCCGAGTGAACTGAATCGGGGATGCCGTGGACGCGTTCCAGGAGGACGTCGACGGACGCCCCGTACAGGCCCTCTTCGACCTCGACCGACGCATCGCCGATCGACGACTCGATGAGGTCGAGAGTCTGCCGAGTGCGTACTGCGGACGAGCAAAACACCGCGTCCAACGGGGCGCCGAGAGTGCCCAGATGCTTGGCGATTCGCTTGGCGTCGCGGATTCCGCGCGGGGAGAGCGGACGCGCGTGGTCGGTCAGCGTCTCGTCTCCCCAGCTCGACTTCGCGTGGCGAAGAATGTGGAGCGTTCGCATCGTTAGCGGCGCTGCCAGCGAGGCGCGGCGCGGCGCGGTGGCGCCAGCAGCCGCTCGACGTGCAGCGTCGCGACTCCCAGCAGGGGGACGTCGCGGTGGCGCTCGAAGCAGATGTAGCGCCGCCGCCACTCTGGGAAGAACTTGCGGTTGAAGCTGAACAGCCGTTCCAGCTGGAACAGGCGATCGAGCCGCAGCAGCGACCAGCGGGTGGCGCGGATCGGCCACGACGCCGTCCCGTCCGCCCGCAGTACGTCGGCGAAGACCGAGAAGTTGAGCGAGATCTCCTCCGCCCGCTGCTGCTTCGCCCACACCACCGTCTCGGCGATCAGGAACTCGATCAGGCCGTTCGGGCTCGATCGAAGCCGCCGCATCGACGACAGCGAGTAGCCGCGGCGCGAGGGCACCAGGTGCAGGAAGCCCTCCAGCTCGCCCTCGGCGTTGTGGGCCAGGGCGAAGCGCGCCTGAGGGTGTGCGAACAGGTCGTCCATCGCCATCGAGAAGCCGCGGTCGGGCCAGCCGTTCAGCCACTCCTGTGAGACGCGCTCGACCGCCGCCCGCTGGGCCGGATCGAGCTCGGCCGGCGCCAGCACCGAGACGCTGTGGCCGAGCCGCTGCAGCCGGGTCACCGACTGGCGCACCTTGCGGATCGCCCGCCCCTCGAGCGAGAACGTCTCCGTGTGCAGCACCGCCTCGTCGCCGATCGCGATCGCCCGCAGGCCCATGTCGCGGAACATGCCCACCCAGGCCTCCGAGCAGTGCAGCACCACCAGCCGCCAGCCGTGGCGGTGCGCGATCGCGGCGAAGTCCGCCACCAGGTCGGGGATCGAGGCCGGGTTTCCGATCGGATCGCCCGAGACGAGCGCGCATCCCGCCACCACGCGGTAGGCGAGCAGCGCGTCTCCCTGCTCAGAGAAGGCGTAGCGCCGGTCGCGCCGCAGCGCGAAGAACGAGAGGCTGTCCTCGCCCCATTCGAGCACGATCTTGCGGGCGCGGTCATGCTCCTCGTCCGTCTGGCTGGCGGGCTCGCGCCACGGCCGCAGCCACAGGTGAACCAGCCAGATGGAGGTCATCACGGCCAGCGTGAGCATGGCCACGTGCAGGATCCGCGACTCGTCCATCCGCGGCCCGGACGGAATCGCGACCAGCGCCACCACCAGCCACGCGAGCACCGCGGTGCCGGCCAGGATCAACCGCAGCGATGCCGGATCACCGGGCGCGTCGAACCAGCGCCGCGACCTGATCAGGAACACCAGCAACGCCAGGTTGACCAGCGACTCCTCCAGGTCGAGCCCCTTCACGAGGTGCAGCATCGTGCCGGCCGACACCAGCACCACCGCCAGCACCCAGGCCCGGTGCTTGCGACGGGCGAGCGAGCTCGCGAGCAGCAGCAGCGCGATGCCGGAGGCCAGCGTGAGGCCGCGCGCCGTCAGCTGCACGTCGAGCGACAGCACCCGGCTGACCACCCGCACCCGCTCCGCCATCTCGGGCGTGAGCGCCGACACCACGTCGATCAGCCCCACCACCAGCGCCAGGCCGGCCAGCGCGATCAGGGCCGGAGGCCGATCGGGTCGGCTGAGAGGAAGGCGCATGGTGACAGGATATGGCGCGCCGTGGCCGGCGGGGTCGGTCGCGCCACTACGCTTCGGCCGATGAGCCCACCTGACCCGGCCCAGCGGGAGGCCTGCGACCTCCCCGTCAACGACCGCCCGGCGCCGCGCTGGCTGGCCTACGCGTTCGTGCTCTGCTCGCTCGCTCTGCTGCCGTGGACGGTCTGGCTGTATCAAAACCTGCCAACCAGGGCGACGGCCGACAACTGGGATCTGGCCTGGGCCGGATTCGATGTGGCGCTGGCCGCGACCCTCCTGGCCACCGCGGTGGGGGCGCTGACCCGCTCGGCGTGGACCCAGGGTGCCGCTGCCTCGGCCGCGACGCTGCTGATCTGCGATGGATGGTTCGATGTGATGACCTCGCCCACGGCGCGCCAGCTCGAGGTGGCCGTGGTGATGGCGGTCGCCGCAGAGGCTCCGCTCGCCCTGGTCTGCATCTGGGTGGCGCGAAACTCCGAGCGAAGCGTGGACTGGCCCGCGCGGATAGCGGCGCGACGGCCGGCCAAGTCGCAGCGGTAGCTCGAGCGGGTCAGGCGGTCTGCGAACGCGCGGCCGGGGCGGAGTCCGCCCGCAGCACGGTCGTGAGTGCTTCCACCACCGCCGGGTCGTAACGCGTGCCGGACTCGGCCCGCAGCTCGACGAGCGGCTGCTCGGGACGCTCGTGCGCGTGATACGAGCGTCCATATGCGATCGCGATGTACGACTCGGCGGCGAGCAGGATGCGCGCCCCGATCGGGATCTGATCGCCCTTCAGGCCGTTCGGATAGCCGCTGCCGTCGACGTGCTCGTGGCTCGCTCGCACGATCTCCCGCACCGCGGCGAACAGCGGGCTGTCGCCCAGCATCTCGGCGGAGCGCTGCGGATGCTGCCGCACGACCGCCCACTCGTCGTCCGAGAGCGGCCCTTCCTTTGTGATGATCTCGTCCGGCACGACGCTCATGCCCAGGTCGCGGAATCGGCTGGCGGTCGCAAGCTGTGTCAGCTCGTTGGGTGACAGGCCGAGCTCGACGCCGACGGAGCGCACCAGCGACTCCAGCTCGGACTCGCCGACCGTCGTGTCATCGGTCGTCGCGGGCGCCGTCGTAGGGGCGGATGACCCCAGTCGGTTGAGCCGCGACGAGACGAACGAGGCCGGGATCCACTGGCCCGCCTCCTGCGCGACGAAGGCCAGCCGCAGCACGAGCTGCTGATCGACGACGAACACGCCGTCACGGCGCCGGCTGCGCCGCATCCGGCGCTCGTCCAGCAGACCGAGAGTGCGCGATGCGTCGCCGCTGGGGTCGGTCAGCCACTCGACGGCACGTCCCGCCGCCAGCTGTCGTCCCAGCTCCGAGTGCTCGGAGGAGACCAGCACCAGCCGAGCGGAGGAGCTTGCGATCCGCTCGCCCAGCTCGCGCAGCATCGCCCCGCGCGAGTCATCGCTCTTGGCCGCGTCGATCCATGCCAGCACCGCCGGCCCGGTCGCGGTCAGCTCAGCGAGCGCGACCGTGTTCCCGCTCTCAGCTGAGATCAGGGTGAACGGCGCTACCGGAGCATCAAGCTGCGGCTGAGGTGTCGCGCCCATCCGCGTCCTCGTCCGCCGGGGGCAGTGACTGTACGTCGGTAAGCTGGGTGCGCTCGGCGGCTTGGATCAGCGAGCTTCGCGCCTGCTCGAACGAGGCCAGCATGTGCGCCTGCGCCTGTGCCGCGCTGGCCACCAGCTCGTCCGCCTCGCGGCGCCGGGCCTCGGCTGCTTCGAGCACCTCGGCCGCGCGGGCCTGAGCCTGTGTGTCGCGGTCGGCCAGGGCCTGCTCGAACCGCTCGCGCTCGTCGCGCAGCTCCTGCTCGAAGCGGCTTCGCATCCGCTCGGCCTGGTGACGCGCATCCTCGAGGATCCGCTCGGCGTGGGCGTTGGTGTCAGCGATGTGGTCACGGGCCGTCCGCTCGGCCTGATCGATCAGGCGGCGGCGCTCCTCATGGATGTCCTCGATCTCGAGTGAGCTCGCCTCCTGCACCGAGCGCAGCTCGTTGTTGAGGAAGCCGTCCAGCGCGGCGATCGTGCGATCGACGGTCTGGGCGAGAGCGCTCATTGCCACCGGCGGGCGGTTGGCGACCACGGCGTCGGGCAGGCTGACGACGGGTACCGCTGTGACCTCGACCGGCGCCGGCTCGGCCTCGACCTCGGCGTGGATGGTCTCAAGCTCGGGCTCTGCATCGGCCTCGACCTCGGCCTCGACCTCGGCCTCCACGTGGTGCTCACGCTCATGCTGGGCCGGCTCGTATGTGTGCGCGACCTCGTCATCCTCGTGATGATGCTCGGGCTCGTCGTGCGACTCTGCCGCGGTCTCCTGCTCCGGCTCGGTCAGCGAGACCAGGTCGTGCTCGGCGACGGGCTGCTCGGTCTCGGCGACGGGCTGTTCGGTCTCGGCGACGGGCTGTTCGGGCTCGGAGGCATGCTCCGGCTGCTCGAAGGACGGGGGCTCGTTCTGCGCAACCTGCGGCGCCGGGTCGGCGGCCAGCTGGTCGGCGATCGAGCCCAGAAACTGATCGACCTCTTCCGGGTTGTAGCCGGTCGGAGTCAGGGAGAAGGAGGCGTTGCGGAGCTCCGCCAGATCGATGTCGGCGACGGTGCCGTCCGCCAGTTCGCCCAGAAAGCGATCGACCTGCTCCGGGTTGTACCCGGTGGGGGTGAGCGAGAATGAGGCGTTGCGAATGCTCGCCAGATCGACCATCTCTACGGGCCTCCTGATGCTGCTGTCTGTGGCTGTGGCGTCTGGGGGAGACGCCGGGGTCCCTAGCCTTATCGGCCTCTGCGACTAACCCTTTAGGGGCAATTTCGACCGCGCGCAGGCGGCATCGGTGGGGCGGCACGAGCGATCGCATATCCGCAGCGCTCGTCGTTGGGTAGTGTTCGCGACCGTGACCGGCTCTCGCCCATCGCGGCCCGATTCGCGCCCCGTGGGCGTGATCGGCGCCGCTCTCGACCTCGGCTCCGGCCGGCGCGGCGTCGACATGGGTCCCTCGGCCATCCGCTATGCGCGGCTGGGCGAGCGGATCGAGGAGCTGGGCTTGACCATCCACGATCACGGCAACGTCCGCACCGGGATGGTGGAAGCGCTCGATGAGGGCGACCCCTCCGCCCGCTACTGGAGCGCGATCAAGCGCACCTGCGAGGAGCTGGCAGGCCACGTGGCCTCCACCGTCTCGGAGGGCGAGATGCCGCTTGTGCTGGGCGGCGACCACTCGATCGCGATCGGCACGCTGGGCGGGCTCGCCCGCGCGCATGCAGCACCCGGCGGCGTCCTGTGGATGGACGCCCACACCGACATAAACTCGCCCACCACCTCGCCCAGCGGCAACGTGCACGGCATGCCGCTGGCGGTGGCGCTGGGGCTGGCCAACGATCCCCGCTTCGAGAGCTCCGCGTGGCCGCTTCCGATGATCCTCGAGCAGCACACGGTGCTGGTGGGCGTGCGCAGCGTCGACGCAGGCGAGCGGGCGCGCCTGCACGAGGTGGGCGCGACGGTGTTCACGATGGAGGACGTCGATCGCCGCGGCATGCGTGACGTGATGGAGGAGGCGATCTCGATCGCGTCGGGCGCGCCCTTCATGCACGTCTCGTTCGACATGGACGTGCTCGACCCCGACCAGGCGCCCGGCGTCGGCACGCCGGTGCGGGGTGGAATCACCTACCGCGAGAGTCACCTGGCGATGGAGATGCTCGCCACCAGCGGCAAGATGTCGTCGCTCGAGGTGGTGGAGGTGAATCCGGTGCTGGACGAGCGCAACGCGACCGCCTCGCTCGCCGTCGAACTGGTTCTGTCCGCGGTCGGCGCCCGCATCCTGTGATCCGCCGCCGTTAAGAACTGGTTTCAGGATGCCTCGCGGCGTCTGACGCGTCCGGAATCTGCGTGATCGCAGATTCCTCCCGACCGTTGCAAGCCAAGGCTTGCAACTGCGCTGGCGCAGGATGACGATGCCGCGTCTCGCCCAG
>JAWVEC010000353.1:0-4123 GCA_033856975.1 Gaiellales bacterium | reverse complement strand
GTGCTCGAAGCTGGGGTGGTAAAGACCGTGAGGCTGCGGGCGGTTCATCGTCCCACCGTAGCAGAAAACGAACCGAGTGATTCGTCAAGAAACTATGTGCGACTCATTTGATTCACCAGATGGTCAGGTCAGCCTCACCACCGAGTTCGCGAGCGCGAGGGGTCTGACCCCGCATGGGGTCTGACCCCCACCCGAGTTCGCCGCCAGATCACACCCCCCAACCGTGCCAGAGACAGCCGGGAGCGGGCGACAATGCTGGTAGCGACTCCGGGTCGGAACGAGACCGGCGCTGACCGAGCCGCCTGCGAGAATGGTCGGTCCCATGTCCCGCACCCTCACCTCCTACACCTGCTCCTCCTGCGGCTTTGAGAGCCCGCGCTGGCTGGGCCGCTGCACCGCCTGCGGGGAGTGGAACACGCTGGTCGAGGAGGTGCGTGACCGGGCGCGCTCGCAGGCCCGGGCGGCTTCACGGACGGCCGTGGCGGCGCGGCCGCTGTCCGAGGTCGCCGCCGACGGGGCACGCCGGATCTCGACCGGCAGCGCAGAGTTCGACCGCGTGCTGGGAGGAGGGCTGGTGTCGGGCTCGCTGGTGCTGGTGGGCGGCGAGCCAGGCGTCGGCAAGAGCTCGCTGCTGTTGCAGTCGCTGGGAGCGATCGGCGCGGCCGGGCACTCGACGCTGCTGGTCTCGGGCGAGGAGTCGCCGGCCCAGGTGCGGATGCGGGCCGAGCGGATCGGTGCGGTCGACCACATCTCGATCCTGGCCGAGACCGAGCTGTCCACCGTCTGCGAGGCGATCGTGCAGCTGAGGCCGGCCGTGTGCGTGATCGACTCGGTGCAGACGATGTCCTCGGCTGACCTCGCCTCGTCCCCGGGCAGCGTCGCGCAGGTGCGAGAGGCCGCCGACCGCCTGCTCCGGATCGCGAAGGGGCACGGCATCACGATCGTGCTGGTCGGCCACGTCACCAAGGAGGGGATCGTGGCCGGGCCGCGGGTGCTGGAGCACCTGGTGGACGCCGTGCTGCAGCTGGAGGGCGACCGCTACCGCTTCCTGCGCGTGCTGAGGGCGGCCAAGAACCGGTTCGGCTCGACCGACGAGATCGGCATCTTCGAGATGACCGATCGCGGGCTGGAGGCAGTCGCCGACCCATCGGCCGCGTTTGCGAACGACGGCGCCGGGGGAGCCGGATCGGTGCTGCTGCCGGCGATCGAGGGCAGCCGCCCGATTCTGCTCGAGGTGCAGGCGCTGGTCGCGCCCACCGACCTGGCGATGCCGCGCCGCGCCGCCACCGGCCTCGACCGAAACCGGCTGGCGATGATCGTGGCGGTGCTGGGACGCCACGCCGGCATCGCGCTTGGCGCCAGCGACATCTTCGTCAACGTGGCCGGCGGCGTGCGGATCGACGAGCCCGCCGCCGACCTGGCGGTCGCGATCGCGATCGTCTCGGCGCACCGTGGCGTCGCCGCCCGTCCCGGGCTGGTCTGCTTCGGCGAGCTGGGCCTGACCGGCGGCGTGCGTCCGGTCGGCCAGTCCGAGCGCCGGCTTCGCGAAGCGGCCAAGCTCGGATCGACGGAGGCTCTGGCTCCATCGGGTACCGTTTCCGTGGCGGGTATCTCGGTGCGCACCGCCGCCACGTTGCCGGAGGCGATCGAGGAGGCGTTTTGAGCGAGCTGGTGTCGGATCCGCGGTACGACCCGAAGCTGATGGATGCCCTGCGCCGGATCTCGCCCGGCACCACCATGCGGCAGGGGATCAACGACATCCTGCGTGGCAGCGAGGGAGCCCTGATCGTGATCGGCGAGCCGGCCGAGCTCTCGTTCCTGTTCTCCGGCGGTATCCGGCTCGACCAGGCCTTCTCGCCGTACCTGCTCTACGAGCTCGCCAAGATGGACGGGGCGATCATCCTCAACTCCAACGCCACCCGGATCGTGTACGCCAACGTGCAGCTGATGCCGGATCCAACCATCCCATCCGCCGAGACCGGCACCCGCCACCGTACCGCCGAGCGCGTCGCCAAGCAGACCGGCGCCCTGGCCGTCTCGATCAGCCAGCAGCGTGACGTGGTGACGCTGTATGTGGGCGACTCCCGCTACCAGCTGGAGGAGATCCCGGCCGTGCTGGCCAAGACAAATCAGGCGCTGACCACGCTCGACACCTACCGCGTGCGGCTGGAGCAGGTCTCGACCCGGCTGACGGCGCTCGAGTTCCAGAGCGCGGTGATGCTGGACGACGTGCTGACGGCACTGCAGCGTGGCGAGATGACCACCCGCATGGTTGATGACATCGAGCGCAACGTGGTCGAGCTGGGGGTCGAGGGCCGCCTGATCAAGATCCAGCTGGACGAGATGACCGAGTGGGTGCCGGCCGACAAGCTGGCCCTGATCCGTGACTACGAGGTGTTCGAGGCCACCGGCGGAGCCGGCCGGGTGCTGGATCGGCTGGCCGCCATGCCGGATGGGACGTTGCTCGAGTTCGATGAGCTCGCGCAGGCGCTCGGCTTCCCGCGCTCGGTCAACCCGATGGACTACGCGGTCGCGCCGCGCGGCTACCGCGTGTTGTCAAAGATCCCTCGCCTGCCCGACCACGTCGTCGACCACGTGGTCGGCCACTTCAACGGCCTGGAGGCATTCGTGCGGGCCTCGAGCGAGGATCTGGAGGAGGTTGATGGCGTCGGCTCGGTGCGCGCCCGGGAGATCCGCGAAGGGTTGCGCCGGCTCCAGGAGCAGAACCTGGTCGATCGCTACCTCAACCTCTGACTCAAACCTCGTCCCGCGGCCGGCGGCCGCGGGCGGCGTGGCGCGCGACCCTCACCCGGTTGCCACAGGCGGTGGAGCACCACATGCGGCGGGGGTTGGTGGCGAGGAAGAGGCGGCCGCAGCCGTGTGCGCGGCACGCCCGCAGCGTGCCCGGCGCGTCTCCCGCCACCAGCGCGATCGCCGATCGCGCGATCAGCGCATGAACGTGCTGCTCGGGCGTGGCCGTGGCCGCCAGCCAGGTACGGGGCTGGGCCCGGCTGGGCCAGTCGAGCTGCTGGGCGACTGGCGCGGCGGCGCTGGCGGCGTTGACCCGATCGAGCGCCTCGGCGGGGGGTTCAGCTCCGCCGGCGGCGGCTCGCAACAGGTCAGCGACCGCCGTCCTCAGGCCGGCGAGTGCGAGCTCCGAGCCCGGCGGCAAGGCGCTTCGGATCCGTCGCTCGCCCAGCCAGGCGGTGGCCGACGCGGCCGTAACGAGTGCGTCGTCGGCGCTGCGGTCGATGAACTCGAGGGCGAGCACTGGCGATAGAGTAACGGACGGATCGGACGTTAACCGTTAGTCCACCTGCGAGTAATGGTTACGGATCATTTAAACCATTAGGAATCACCGGTTTGCGAAGTGTCCAGCATGCATCACTCCGTTCGCCTGACGAAGCCACGTCTGGTATCATCTACCCCTCTAGGGGGACAAAAACTGCCGGTCCAAACCCGGCGAGGAGGACGTCGCGTGTATCAAGTTGGGGACAAGGTTGTGTACCCGCATCACGGCGCGGGCACGATCGTGAAGAAGGAAGAGCGTGACGATCGCGAGTATCTGACGATCCAGATCATCCACAACGACATGACCGTGATGATCCCGTCCGACAGCGCCGACCGGGCCGGTCTGCGCAAGGTGATCGGCGAAGAGACGGTCGACGAGGTGCTGGGTGTACTGGGCGGTGACGGCACCAAGATGCCGAAGAACTGGAACCGGCGCTTCAAGCACAACCGCGACAAGATGAAGACCGGCGACATCTTCGAGCTGGCCGAGGTCGTGCGCAACCTCGCACAGCGGGATCAGGAGAAGGGTCTCTCGACCGGGGAGAAGCAGATGTTCTCCAAGGCCAAGCGCATCCTCGCCTCCGAGCTGATGTATGCGAAGGGGATGGAGGAGGAAGAGGCGCGCGAGTTCCTCGAGGAGGTGCTGGAAGAGATCGGCGCGGCGCGGAAGGCGCGCGCCTAAGCTACAGCTGTCCCATGTCCGACGCCGGAGGCTGATCGCCCAACCGGCGGAGGGCGATACAAACGCCTCCCGAGGAGGGAGCAGACGATGGTATTGGTATCTCGAATCGTCGTTGCTCTTTTGGGCGTGCTTGTTGCCATTTACGCGGGT
>JAWVEC010000352.1:0-3358 GCA_033856975.1 Gaiellales bacterium | reverse complement strand
GCTGTGAAGATCTTCATCTCTTCGGACATGGAGGGTACGGCGGGAGTCGTGGACTGGGACCAATGCCGCGTCGGCGGATCCCAGTACCCGTATTACACCGGCCTGCTGACCGGGGAGATCAACGCGGCCATCGAGGGCGCGATGGCCGCGGGCGCCACCGAATTCCTGGTCAACGACGCGCACTCCAAGATGGCCAACCTGAAGCCGGACGCCCTCGCCGGACGTGCGAGCTACTTGTCCGGCCGGTACAAGCCGATGTACATGATGCAAGGTCTCGACGCGAGTTTCGACGCGATCTTCCTGGTGTCCTATCACGGTTCGATGGGCAGCAAGGGTTCAGTCCTGTCGCACACTTACTTTCCGGCGGCGTTCGCGGAGGTCCGCATCAACGACGCCGTCGCGGGCGAGGCGGGCATCAACTCGCTGGTGGCCAGCGCCTACCAGGTGCCGATCGTGCTCGTCACCGGCGACACCACGACGGCGGAGGAGACCGAGCGGTTCTGCCCGGGGATCAAGACCGCGGTGGTCAAACGGTCCATCACCCGGTTCTCCGCGGAAGCGCTGCATCCGGACGTGGCAAAGGACCTGATCCGCGAGCGGGCGCAATCCGCGTTGGCAGAGCTCGCGGACGCGAAGCAGGTGGACATCAGCCTGCCCGCCACGCTGGAAATCTTTTTCCGCACCAGCGACTACTGCGAGCTGGCCAGTCGCATTGCCGGCGTGAAGCGCACCGGTGACCTGTCGGCGAGCATCATCGGCGACGATCCACTGTGGATCTACCAGACGTTCGTCACCGCCGTGCTGCTGTGTCGCGGGCTCGTCGAATGAAGATCGTCGAGGTGCTCACCGAGCCGGTCCGCACCGGGTTCTTCGCCGATGATCAAGCTGCTATCAGGGCCGGGGCCGCGCACGACGGGTTCGGCTACGACGGCACTCCCCTCACCCCCGGCTTCGCCGCGATCCGGCAGGCCGGTGAGGCGCTGTCGGTGTTGCTGCTGCTCGACGACGGTTCGGTCGCACACGGCGACTGCGCCGCGGTGCAGTACAGCGGCGCCGGTGGCCGGGATCCGGTGTTCAGCGCCGAGTCGGCCCGCCGGGACATCGGGGATCACCTCACGCCGCTGCTGGTCGGCGCCGAGCTCACCTCGTTCCGTGACCTCGCCGACCGCGTGGACGACCACCCGCTGCACAGCGCGATCCGTTACGGCGTAACGCAAGCCGTGCTCGACGCGGTCGCCAAGAGCCAGCGGCTGACCATGGCCGAGGTCGTCCGGGACGAGTACGCGACCGGGGCCGACCTCCGGCCGGTACCGATATTCGCCCAATGCGGCGAAGACCGGTACACCGGCGTGGACAAGATGATTCTCAAGCGGGTGGACGCGCTGCCGCACGGCCTGATCAATCAAGTCGGTCCCCTGGTGGGCCGGCAGGGCGAGCTGTTCGAGGACTACGTATGCTGGCTGGTCGGCCGGATCGCCGAGCTCAGGACCGACAGCGCGTACGTGCCACGGTTGTACTTCGATACCTACGGCACCATCGGACAGATCTTCGACGGTGATGTGGATGCGGTGGCCGCCTATCTCGCCCGCCTCGCGGAGATCGCGGCGCCGCACGAGCTGGTCATCGAGCATCCGATCGACGCCGGTAGCCGGGACGCCCAGGTGGCCACCTACGTCCGGCTCCGTACCGCGCTGAAACAGCTCGGCTCACCGGTGAAGATCGCCGTCGACGAGTGGTGCAACACGCTCGAAGACATCGAACTGTTCGTCGACCACGACGCCGCCGACGTGATCCACGTCAAGACCCCCGACCTCGGCGGGATCACCAACACCGCCGAGGCGCTGCTGCTCGTTCGCGACCGGGGACTCTTCGCCTACTGCGGCGGGACATGCAACGAAACCGAACGGTCGGCCCAGGTCACCGCGCATCTCGCGATGGCATGCGCGGCAGGCCAGATCCTGGCCAAGCCGGGCATGGGAGTCGATGAAGGGCTGATGATCGTCGGCAACGAGATGACCCGGGTGGCAGCCATCACCGCGGCCCGGCCGTTCATGGCGGTCTCGCCATGACCCACTCAGACCGGTTTCGACAGCAACTCGGCCACCACGTTCTTCGGCTCGAGCCCGACCAGGCTCAGCAAGGTCTCGGGGCGCTGCACGCCTTCGATCTCCCAGATCTGCCTGAGCAACTGCCGCAGATGGGCGTGGTCGCGGACCCGGAGCCGCGCGAGCATGTCGATCGCGCCGGTGACGACGTCCAAGGCCTCCAGCTCGGGAACGCCCTCGATCTGCTCGACGATGGTCGCCTGCTGGTAGCCCTGCGCGGCGGTGATCGTCAGATACACCGTCATCGGATAGCCCACCGCACTCCAGTCCACGCGCACGCCATAGCCTCGGATGACGCCGAGGCGCTCGAGCCGCGCGATACGGTCCCCGACCGCCGGGGCGGACATGCCGAGCTCGCGGGCCAGCGCCCGCTGGGAGCGCCGGGAATCCTGGCTGACCAAAACGAGGATCTGACGGTCCACATCGTCCAGTGGCACGGCCGGGGACTGCTCCGGCGCGACGTCCATCAGGCTGCCCAGCGGCGAGGACAGGCTGCCCAGGGGCGTGGGCGAGACGGTGGTCCGGGCTCGTCGACGTGGCGGCATGGCGGACAGGCTACAGGTCGCCGAGCGAGATAAATCGCGCATTCAGCGCCAAACGCTGCTGCACAACAACAGGGATGTGAGGATCGATGCGGGTTTTCGACAGCAATTGGATGACCATCGCCTCCTACCTCGAACACGACGATCGGGTCGTGCTTCCGGTGGGTTCTACCGAACAGCACGGATATCTCTCGCTGGGTACGGACGCGCTGCTGGCCGAGCGGGTGTCGGCAGAGGCGGCCGAGCCGCTGGGAATCCCGGTGCTACCGGTCCTGCCCTTCGGGATGGCTCCCTACTTCACTCAGTACCCGGGCAGCATGAGCCTGCGGATGACCACCTATCTCGAAGTGCTGCGGGACCTGCTGGACTGCTTGGCAGGACAGGGTTTCCGGCGTATCACGGTGGTCAACGGCCACGGCGGCAACGCGCCGGTGACCGGCTTCATCCGGGAGTGGATCTGTCAGCCACGCGACGAGCAGGTGCAGGTCCTGTTCCACAGCTGGTACAACGCGCCGCGGACCGCCGCGGCCGCCAGCCGGTTCGATGAAGACCAATACCACGGTTCGTGGCTGGAGAACTTCCCGTGGACCAGGGTCGCCGGAGCCGACATTCCCGCTGGCAGCGCGCCGGTGCTGCCCCGGGCGCTGATGAACACGCTGACTCCACAGGAGATGAAGGAACTAGCGCCCGACGGCAGCCTCGGCGGGGCTT
>JAWVEC010000351.1:0-4225 GCA_033856975.1 Gaiellales bacterium | reverse complement strand
GACGACGCACAACGGTTTTCGAGACCGCCGCATTCAACCGCTCTGCCACCCCTCCACGGGTGAGGCGACGCCAAGTCTACTGCCTCTGGTAGCGTCCGCTGACCATGGCCGAGCCGGCACACCAGCTCCTCGATCTCACCGATGAGCAGCGCGAGATCCAGGCGCTGGCGCGCGAGTTCGCGCGCACCGAGATCCGGCCGATAGCGGCCGAGGTGGACGAGAAGGACGTGTACTGCCCGGTCGATGTCGTGTACCGCGCGGCCGAGGTCGGCCTGACCTCGTTCATGCTGCCCGAGGACGTCGGCGGCGGCGGCATCGGCGACGTGTTCACCGGCTGTCTCGTGCAGGAGGAGCTGAACTGGGGCTGTGCCGGCATCGGCAACCTGATCACGTCGGGCGCGTTCTTCGCCCGGCCGGTGATCGAGGTCGGCACCCCCGAGCAGCAGGTGCGGTGGATCGCTCCGCTGTGCCTCGAGCGGCCGCCGCTGGCCTCGCTCGCCTCGACCGAGCCCGGTGTCGGATCGGATACCGCGGCCATGACCACCGCCGCCGTGCGAAGCGGTGACGGCTACCTGCTGAACGGGCAGAAGACGTGGATCTCGAACGGCGGACTGGCCGAGTACTACGTCATCTTCGCCACCGTTGCGCCGGGCAGCGGCTCCAAGGGCGTGACCGCGTTCGTGGTCGAGCGCTCTGACGAGGGCATCAGCTTCGGCGAGCCGATGCGTAAGATGGGCCAGCGCGCGATCATCAACACCGAGGTGTTTCTGCACGACTGCTTCGTGGCCGACGACCGGCGCCTGGGTGAGGAGGGCAAGGGCTTCTATAGCCTGATGCACACATTCGACGAGTCGCGCATCCACCTGGCCGCCTCGGCGATCGGCATCGCGCGGGCGGCGTATGAGTACGCGGTTGAGTATGCGAAGACGCGAAACGCGTTCGGAAAGCCGATCGGACACCACCAGGCGGTCGGCTTCCGGCTGGCTGACATGGCCACTCGCATCGACGCGGCGCGCCTGCTCGCGCACCGCGCTGCGCGGATGATGGACGCCGGCAAGCACGTTCCGGCCGAGGCTGCGATGGCGAAGCTGTTCGCGTCCGAGACCGCCACCTGGGTGACCTGGGCGGCGCTTCAGACGCTGGGCGGCTGGGGCTACTCGCGCGAGTACCCGGTCGAGAAGTGGTCACGCGACGCGCGGCTGGAGGAGCTCGAGGAGGGCACCTCCGACATCCAGCGGCTGATCATCAGCCGCGACCTGCTGCGTTAGACAACCGCGGGTGCGGCCGCGGACTCGTCGAGCGGCGCGGTGCCGGTGTCTGTCAGCACCCGCAGCGCCTCGGCCGGAAGGTACACCCGCACCGGGTCGCCCTGCTTGTAGGCCAGCTCGTCGCCGGTGTTCTGGATCAGCGCCTGCAGTTTGTCGCCGTTGGCCAGCCCGACGATCACCTGGTTCGAGTTGCCCAGGTAGACGACGCGCTCGACCATGCCGGGCACGCGGTTCTCGCCGGTCGTCTCGTGTGGCTCGAGGTGCACCCGCTCGGGCCGGATCACGATCCGCGTCTCGCCGGTGGTGTGTGTCTCGCCGCGGGCGGCGAACAGCTCGAAGTCGCCCAGCGAGACGCGGCAGCGGCCGTCCGAGTCGCCATGGGCGGTCACGCTCATCAGGTTCGAGACGCCCAGGAAATCGGCCACGAACGTGGTCGAGGGCTCCTCGTAGACCTCGTGCGGCGCCGCCACCTGCTCCACCCGGCCTTCGCTCATCACGGCGATCCGGTCGCTCATCGTCAGCGCCTCCTCCTGATCGTGCGTGACGTACACGAAGGTGATGCCAACCTGCTGCTGCAGCGCCTTCAGCTCGATCTGAAGCGCCTTTCGCAGCTTCGCGTCGAGCGCGCCCAGCGGCTCGTCCAACAGCAGCACGGCCGGCTTCAGCACCAGCGCCCGGGCCAGCGCCACCCGCTGCTGCTGGCCGCCCGACATCTGGGCCGGCTTGCGCTTCTCGAACCCGGTCAGCTGCACCAGTTCGAGCGCCTCGGCGACGCGCTGGCGAACCTCGTTCTTGGGCCGCTTCTGCCGCCTCAGGCCGAAGGCGACGTTGTCCTGCACGCTCAGATGCGGGAACAGCGCGTAGCTCTGAAACACCGTGTTGACGTTGCGCTTGTGGGGCGGCGTGAACGCCATGTCCTCGCCGTCGAGCAAGATCTGGCCGCTGGTCGGCTGCTCAAATCCGGCGATCATCCGCAGCGTCGTCGTCTTGCCGCAGCCGGACGGGCCCAGCATCGAGAAGAACTCTGCACCCGGCATCTCCAGGTTGATGCCGTCGACCGCGGTCACGTCGCCAAATCGCTTGACGAGGTCGATCACCTTCACTTCACCACCGGCCACGGTCACTCGCTCCTCTCGGTATTCGGGCGATAAGGGTACCGCATCCACATGCCATCTAGATTCCGAACCCAGCGACATCGTCGATCGCCGATGAGGTGCCGCCCTCGCCGCGGGTGAAGAAGCGGTAGACCATCACTCCGGCCACCACCGAGGTCAGCGTGATCAGCATGATCACCGTCGCGATGCCGTCCGTGGACGGGATCGGCGTCGAGCGGGTGGCGTCGTAGATCAGCATCGGCACGGTGGACGTGTTGGCGCCGTTCGAGAGCCACTGGCTGATCACGAAGTCGTCGATCGAGATCGCGAACACGATCGCCGCGCTGGCAACGATGGCCGGCAGCAGAAGCGGGAACAGCACCCTCAGCAGCGCGACGGCCGGAGAGGCGCCGAGGTCGGCCGCCGCCTCCTCGTACTGCCGCCCGATCGAGAACAGGCGGCCGCGAACGATCACCACCACGTAGCTGATCGAGAACGTGACGTGGCCGAGCAGCTGGGCGGTGGTGCCGGTGTGAATGAAGGTCAGCATCTTGGTGAACAGCAGCAGCAACGCGACGCCTGACACGATCTCGGGTGTGACCAGCGGAAACAGCATCAGGAAGTTGGACGGCCCCGCCCCGCGGCCGCGCCAGCGGGCGAGGCCGATCGCAAGCAGCACTCCGATCGGAGTCGCGATCAGCACGTCCAGCACCGCCAGCTTGAGGCTCTGGTTGAGCGCGCCGCGAAGGGTGGCGCTGTGCCAGACCGAGTCGACGGGATCGCTGAAGTACCACTTGGTGGTGAAGCTGTGCCACGAGCTGAGCGATCGGCTGTTGTTGAACGAGAACTGGATTGCGACCAGCACCGGCAGGATCGCCCACGCCATGTAGCCCCACGTGACCAGCACCAGGAAGCGTGGCCGCCCCCACGGGTTGGTCACCCAGCCGAATCCCCGCTGCCACAGCGAGAATCCGCCCGCGCCGCGCGGCGTTTCGGCCGGCCGGCTCATGCCGGGATCTCCCGTGACGCGCGGTGGATCGTCCACATGTAGTAGCCCATCAGCACGACCAGGAATGCGGACAGCAGGATCGTGATGGCGGCGCCGATGGTCGGCTGCGGGCCGCCGTGGAAGTAGAGGTCGATCTGGTTTCCGATCATCGAGGTGGTGGGTGCGCTGGAGACGATGTTGGGCGTGTAGTAGTCACCGAACATCGGCAGCACGATCAGCACCGCTCCGCCCAGCAGGCCGGTCTTTGACAGCGGCAGCGTGACGTGCAGGAAGGCCCGGAACGGGCTCGCGCCAAGATCGCGCGCGGCCTCGAGGTGCGAGCGGTCGATGCGGTCGAGCGATGCATACAGCGGCAGGATGAAGTAGGGGATGTAGCCGTAGATCAGCGCCAGGATGACGGTGAAGCTCTGGCCGCTGAGGTAGTTGTTGGGATCGTTGATCACGTGGAGTGTCTGGAGCGCGTTGCTGATGTGGGTGAAGCTGAGGAGGCGGGTGGCGTATCCGTCCGGCGCCAGCAGGTTGACCCAGGCCAGCATCCGCATCAGGTAGCTGATCCAGAACGGCAGGATCAGCAGGATCAGGAGCAGGCTCTTGGTGCGGGAGGCGTGCCGGGCGATGTAGTACGCGACCGGGTAGCCGATCAGCATGCAGCCGGCGAGAGAGAACCCGACGTACTCGGTGGTGCGCAGCATCACCGTCCAGTAGATGCCTCCCGGCGCCAACTCGCCGAGCACGTGCGCCATCCAGCCCGTGTTCCACTGCAGCGGGCTCCAGGCCGGAACGGCCGTCAGCAGGATCGGGTCGACACTGCCGAACGCGACCCCCACCACCGCGTAGAACGGAAGCAGGAACAG
>JAWVEC010000350.1:0-2544 GCA_033856975.1 Gaiellales bacterium | reverse complement strand
AGGTAGGGACAGCGACGGAGCGCCACGGCCTCCGGCGACAACGCGAGTTCAACAAGGAGGGTGAATGCCCGGAAAGATCGTCCATATCGAGATCCCGGCCGACGACACTGCCAAGAGCCGCGAGTTCTGGGGCTCGCTGTTTGGCTGGCAGTTCCAGCAGTTCCCCGGCGAAGGATCGTCCGAGTACCACATGGCCCAGCTCAGCGACCAGGGCGGCGTGGCGATCACCAACATGGAGCCCAACAAGCGGGGAACGCGCTCCTACTTCGACGTCGATGACATCAACGTCGGCGCGGCGCGCGTGAAGGAGCTCGGCGGCGAGTCCGACCAGCCGATGCCGGTGCCGAGCATGGGCTGGTTCTCGACCTGCAAGGACCCCCACGGCAACGAGTTCGGCCTCTGGCAGACCGACCCGTCTGCCGAGATGCCGAGCGGCTAGCGACGCTTCTTCAGGCGCCGTCGTCGAGTGGCACGTCCACCGATTCCGGCAGCGGCCGGTCGAGGGCGAGCTCGGCGGCGGCGCCCGGGGCGTGATAGGTGAGCCCGCCGGTGGCGGGCCGGTAGGCCGCCGTGTACAGCGTGGCGAAGCCCTCGTCCCAGCGCCGCGCCAGCAGCGGTGGCGCGAGCATGGCGGCGATCAGGCCATCCGACGTGGCGCCGTCGCCCTGTAGCGCTCGCAGCCGCTCGAGCCGCTCGACGCTGCCCACCCACTCCGCATGCTCGGGCCACTCCACCGTCTCGGGGTGGTTGGTCGTCTCACGCTGGGAGGTGACGCGGGCGGAACGGTCGGGAGCGACGAACACGGTCGCGACGTCTCCGCCGGCGTCGCACAGCGTGACGTTGTAGGAGAGCTGGTGGGGCAGCCGCGCGAGCACCGCGATTGCCGCCGCCACGTCGTCTGAGACCTCCAGCAGATAGCGGATCACGAGCGGCACGCCGAACCCCTCACCCACCTCGCGCCTGCCGCCGAAGGTCAGCGACACCGCCAGGCCGGAGCTGTTCACGCCATCCACCAGACCCCACAGGCAGTCGCCGGTACCGAGCACGGCCCGTGACGCCCACCGCGTGCGATGCACGGTTGCTTCGAACAGGCGCGGGTCGTAGTCGTAGTTTCGCACCAGCACCGGCTCACCGGTCTGCGAATCGGGCACCACCGCCTGCGAGCAGGCGACGATGAAGGGTGGCGGATTCCACAGCGTCAGCATCGCCGCCGCCGTGTCGTCGTTCCCGGCCATCGCAACCATCCGCTCGAAGATCGGCACCAGCTCCGGCATGTGGTGGCGAAGCGCCCGCTCGGCCTGCTCTCGCGACGGCCGCGCGTCGGTGCCCTGCCGAAGCCACCAGCGCCGATACTCCGGCCACGTCTCGTCGAACAGCGCCTGCCATCGCGGTCCGGGCTGCGGCTCGTCGATGCCGAAAAGCTGCAGCGACCGCTGCTGTGGCCGCGGCGCGGGCGACTCGTCCAGCCAGTGACGCCACTGGCTGGGAACGAAGCTCTGCCAGCCGCCCTCGTCGCCCGCATCCGACCCGTCACCGCCGAGCAGTTCACGCACCCCGCTGGGCAGCCAGCGCAGCCAATCAGCCACGGTGCAGCTGCCTCGGCCACCAGCCACGCCCTGCGGCCGTGGGTCGCAGCCGGGCGGCGACGATCACGGTCATCGCGATCCCCGACGCGCCGGACACCGCGAATGCGAGCTCCGTGCCGCCCTGTGCGGCCAGCCAGCCGGAGAGCAATCCGCCCAGCGGGGCGGCGCCGTTGAAGGCGAAGAAGTACAGGCCGATCACCCGTCCCCGCAGCCGGTCGGGGGCACGCAGCTGAAGCAGTGAGTTCGCGTTCGATGTCCACAGCGTGAATGAGAGGCCGGTCACGAACAGCAGCGCCGAGGCTGTCAGCGTCGAGGCCGCCGGGGCCAGCGCGAGCTGGGAGAGGCCGAAGCCGGCCGTGCCGATCAGCAACACCCGCCAGCTCGCCCGGCCGAGCGTCGCTGCGGTCAGCGCGCCGGTCAGCGCGCCCACGCCGAAGAACGCCGTCAGCCAGCCGAACACCTCCGGGCCACCGCCCAGCGTCTGCTGCGCCAGCACCGGCAACAGCACGTTGAAGTTGAACGAGAGCGTGCTGACGACCATCACCACCAGCAACGCCAACATCACCTCGGGCGTGGCCGCGACGTAGCGGAACGCCTCGCCCGTACCACGAAGCAGCGAGGGCCGCTCGGCGCTGGCGCCGCGCGGGAACATCTCGTCCTTGCGCATCAAGAGCAGCCCGGCCAGCACCGCGGCGAAGCTGACCGTGTTGGACAGAAAGCAGATGCCGACGCCGGCCAGGGCGACCACGACGCCTCCCGCCGCCGGACCGATCACGCGAGCGGCGTTGAACAGGCTGGAGTTGAGGGCGACGGCGTTTGGCAGCTCGTCGCGGCCGACCATCTCGAACGTGAGCGCCTGGCGCGCCGGCGCGTCCAGCACCAGCACGGTGCCGCGCAGCGCGGCCAGCAGCAGCACCTGCCAGGCCGTGACGACGCCGGTCAGGGTGAGGACGGTCAG
>JAWVEC010000349.1:0-8969 GCA_033856975.1 Gaiellales bacterium | reverse complement strand
CGCTGCAGGTGCACGGCGGATACGGCTTCATGGACGAGTACCCGATCTCGCGCTTCTACCGCGACGCCAAGGTGCTCGAGATCGGCGAGGGCACCAACGAGATCCAGCGGCTCGTGATCGCGCGCGGCTTGGGGCTGTGACCACCGCCGAGTCGGCTCAGGTGGCCGGTTCGGTGCTGGCCGCCGGCGTGCTGCTGGGGACGATCGTGTCGCGGCTGCTGCCCGCCGGCGGGTGGCGACGCGGCAGCGAGGACATCGGCATCATCCTGGGCTGCGCGGCGCCGGGCATCGCCCTGCTCGGCCCGTACCTGCGCCACCGCGCGTGGCCCAGCGTGGCAGTGATCGCAGTGGCCTACGGCGGGTTCTATCTGATACGCACGCGCCAGCTGCGGCGGGCGAACCGCGACACGGTGCGGCGCCTGCTGGGCCTGCACAAGGACGCGACCTACGGCGAGGCGCTGCAGCAGGTGGAACGGATCGAGCCGCGGCCGGTGACGGCACAGGGCCAGCTGGTGCTGACGATCGCCGCCATCGGGCTGCTGTCCGCGGGCGCGCTGGTCGACCAGTTCACGGCAGCGGTGGCCGGCCTCTCGCTGGGCGGGGCCGAGGCCACGGTGCGGGCCGGCTATCGACGCGCGCTGGCCCGCAAGGTGCGCTCGATCGGACACTGAGAAAACCGGTTCGCCGAGGGCGGAGCGCTTTTAGCCCGCTTGGGCGAGAGCGCTGATCAGGCCGGCGGCCTGCGCGGCCGTCAGTGAATCGGTGTTGACGACCAGGTCGTAGTGGGTGGGCAGCTCCTGGGAGACGTCGTAGAACGACTTCAGATAGTGCGCGCGCGCCCGGTCGGCGTCCCTGACCGCCTTCTCTGGCGGAGCCGAGCCACCCGCCAAGCGCCCTGCGCGCGTCTCCGGTGACGCTGTCACCAGTACCCGCAACGCGCCCGCGTCCCGCCCCAGCGTGTAGGAGGCGGCGTGGGCGACGATGACGACGTCGCCGAGCGCCGCCATCTCGGCGATGGCATCCCGGATGAGGCCGCGCACCCGCTCGCCCGGGTCGCTGTAGCCGGGGTCGAGCACGCCCGAGAATGCGACCGCCTCCGGGGCCGACGATGCCCCCTCCGCCAGCGCGTCCGTCAGGCGCTGGCGCAGCGATGGTCGCGTCTCGGCGCCCGCCACGGCGACCGTGTCGAGCGCGCCCCGCTCGGCCGCTCGAGCGACGATCTCCTCGTCGAGGTAGCGATATCCGAGCGCCTCGGCCACCAGCCGGCCGACCAGCTCGCCGTCGGCGCCGGCCTCACGTGAGATGCAGACGGTTGCGAAGGGCACGGGGCGACCATAGGCGGCGGGCGGCGCAGCGTCAAGCGGGTCCCGGCCAGGGACGCGTCAGCGGGTGCGCGTGACCGGGTATCCGTGACTGCGCACCAGCGCGACGATCTGCTCGGCGTGCGCCTCGTCGCGCGTCTCGAGGATCAGCTCGATGCCGGTCTCGGCGACGGCCACCTCGACGCTCTCGCGGTGGTGGGACACCTGCAGAACATTGACGTGTGCGTCCGAGATCAGCCCCAGCAGCTCCATCAGCGCACCCGGCCGGTCGATCAGCCGTGTTCGCACCACCAGGTAGCGGCCCTGGATGCTGAGCCCGAACCGGATCACCTGCTTCATCAGCGGCGTGTCGATGTTGCCGCCCGAGAGCACGGCCGCCACCTTGCGGCCGGAGACGCGCCCCGCCAGGAGCGCCGCCAGCCCCACCGCGCCGGCGCCCTCGACCACCGTCTTCGAGCGCTCCAGCAGGTGCACGATGGCCTGGCCGATCTCGGCGTCCGACACGGTCACAACGTCGTCCACCAGCTCGCGGACGAGCGGGAACGTGATCTCGCCGGGCCGCTTGACCGCGATGCCGTCCGCGATCGTGGCCGTCTGATGCGCGGGCTGGATCTCGCCTCGCTCCAGCGAGTCGACGTACGGCGCACAGCCGGCCGCCTCCACGCCCACCAGCCGCACGTCGGGCCGCAGCGCCTTGACCGCGATCGCGATGCCGGACAGCAGACCGCCGCCACCCAGCGGCACGACGACGGTGTCGAGGTCGGGCAGGTCCTCCAGCAGCTCGAGGCCGACCGTGCCCTGGCCGGTGATCACCGCCTCGTCGTCGAAGGGATGCATCAGCGTGGCGCCCGACTCGGCCACCTCGGCCTGGGCGGCAGCGACCGCGTCGTCGACGCTCTCCCCCACCAGCCGCACCGTCGCCCCGTAGCCCTGCGTGGCTCCGACCTTGGCCAGCGAGGCGGCTCCGGGCATGAACACCGTCGCCGAGACGTCCAGTAGGCGGGCGGCGAACGCGACCGCCTGGGCGTGGTTTCCGGCCGATGGCGCAATCACGCCCGCGGCCCGCTCGGCGTCCGACAGCGAGAGCAGCTTGGTGTAGGCGCCGCGGATCTTGAACGAGCCGGTGCGCTGCTGGTTCTCGAACTTCAGATGCACCTCGCAACCGGCCCAATCGGAGAACGTCTGCGAGCGCAGAAGCGGCGTCCGGTGCGCGACACCATGCAGATTCGCGGCCGCCGCCCGGATGTCCTCAAGGCTGATCATGGGAGCGCGAACAGTACCCTGTTTGCAAACCGGCGACGACTTAGGGTACCCTAAGCATTGTGCTGGGATCCCTATTCGTCACCCTCCGTGAAGGCTTCGAGGCCGCCCTCATCGTCGGCATCGTACTGGCCTATCTTAACAAGGCCGGCGCCGCCGACCGCCGCCGCCACGTCTGGGCCGGCGTGGCCGCCGCCGCTGCTGTCAGCGTCGTCATGGGCACCATCCTGTACGCCTCCGGCAGCGAGCTCAGCGGCACATCCGAGCAGGCGTATGAGGGGATCGCGATGTTCGTCGCCGCCGGCGTCCTGACCTGGATGATCTTCTGGATGCAACGGCAGGCCCGCACGCTCGGCGCCTCGCTTCGGCACCGCGTCTCGACCGCCCTTGTGGCGGGCGGCTCGGCGCTGTTCTGGGTCGCCTTCGTGGCCGTCGCGCGCGAGGGGATCGAGACCTCGCTGTTCATGTACGCGGCCACCGGCAAGGACTCCGCAGCCTCTACGATCGCGGGCGGAAGCACCGGACTGCTGTTGGCGATCGCACTCGGCGTGCTGGTGTATCGCGGCAGCCGGCGGCTCGACCTGGCCCGCTTCTTCCAGATCACGAGCGTGATGCTGCTGGCCTTCGCGGCATATCTGCTGATGGGTGCGATGGGCGAGCTGGGCGAGATCGCGCGCAGCGACTCGCTCGAGGCCAGCGGCGTTGTGATCGCCATCCTGTACGTGGTGGGGACGGTCTGGATCTACCTGCGGCCGCCGGCGGTGCTTGCCCGCGCGCTCTCGCGGTAGCGATGCCGGCCGAGGAGCAGCTGTACGCCTTCGTCGAGATCCCGAAGGGCAGCCGCAACAAGTACGAGTACGACGCCGACCTCGGCCACCTGGTGCTGGACAGGACGCTGTGGACGAGCGTCGTCTATCCCGCCGACTACGGCTTCATCGTCGACACCATCGGACGTGACGGCGACCCCGTCGATGCCCTGATCCTAGTGGCCGAGCCGACCTTCCCCGGCTGCATCATCCCGGTCGAGCCGATCGGCGTGTTCGAGATGACCGACGAGAAGGGCGAGGACGACAAGGTGCTGTGCGTGCCCTACAAGGATCCGAAGTGGAGCCACATGCACGACATCACCGACATCCGTGACTCGCTGCTGGACGAGATCGGGCACTTCTTCGACGTCTACAAGGATCTCGAGCACGGCGCCGACACCGTCGTCGGCGGCTGGCACGGCCGCGCGTATGCGGACGAGGTGATCGCCGAGGGGCGAGCCGCGTTCAGCTCAACCCAGCAGTAGGGACACGGGAACTTCCAGACGATCGACGGACACCCGATGCATCGAGCCTTCCCCCGGCGCGTACGAGTCCATCGTCGCATCACCCTCTCGCAGGGTGTCCTCACTCTCAAACAGTAGAACCTCAATCACCCTGCCGCCTTGTCGATCGACGAGCATCAAGAAACCCGTCGCGGGAATACCCTCCGGCATCCGGCCGTCTGCGAGATATCGGCGGGTAGTCGCGATCTCTTCGTCAATCTTGGCTGGATCATCGACCTCGAACGTCGCCATGCGAGCTTGTATCATCTCCGCTTTCTCCTTCGCGAGTTTGCGTGTGATTCAGCGGTCGGCACCGCTTCGCGGTACCGGCAGAGTCAGGTACCACGGGTTTGAGGTGGGGGTTGATTCCCGTTGCCGGGTTGCTACACCGGTAATCAAACGCCTTGCCCGACTCGCCGACACTATCCCGTCTGCCGCGTACTGCACAACGTCGATACGCTTCACCTGAGGCGGAGGACGCGTTCTGCGATCTCGCGCGTTGCCGTGAGCGGATCGAGCTCGCGCGAATGCACGCGATCGAGCAGCGCACGCACCTCGGGGTCGCCCTCGACGGCCTCGGTCAGCCGCCTGCGCACCTGCGATACCGCCACGGCGACCACCTCATGCTCGATGCTTCGGCGGCGACGCGCCTGAAGCCCGTCGTCGCGCTCGAGGAACGCTCGGTGGTCGAGCACGGCCTGCCACAGCTCGGGCACGCCCTCGCCCCTGACGGCCTCGGTCTCGACGATCGGCGTCCGCCACTCGCGGTCGCGATCGAGGGAAAGGATCGAGCGGATCTCGCCCCGCATCGTGCCGGCCGCGGGATGGTCAGACTTGTTGATCACGATCACGTCCGGGATCTCCATCACGCCGGCCTTGAGCGCCTGTACCGAGTCGCCCGAGCCTGGCATCAGCACCAGCACCACGGTGTCGGCCACCGTGGCAACGTCAACCTCGCTCTGGCCGACGCCGACCGTCTCCAGCAGAAGCACGTCCTTGCCGGCCGCGTCGAGCACCAGCAGCACCTGCAGCGTCGCCTCCGAGACGCCGCCCAGGTAGCCGCGGGTGGACATCGAGCGGATGAACACCCCGGGGTCGAGGAAGTGGTCGGCCAGCCGGATCCGGTCGCCCAGCACCGCACCCTGGCTGAAGGGGCTGGAGGGATCGACCGAGACGACCCCGACGCTCTTCTGCTCGCTTCGCAGCAGCGTGACCAGCGACGCGAGCAGGCTCGACTTGCCCACGCCGGGCGGCCCCGTGAATCCGGCCAGCAGCGCGCCGCCGGTGTTCGGGTAGATGTCCCGCACCAGCTCGTAGGCCAGCGGATCGCGGTTCTCGACCAGAGTCATCGCACGCGCCATCGCGCGCTTCTCTCCCGCCAGCACGCCGGCGGTCAGCCCTGCCAGATCGAACTCGCGACGAGCGCTCATGCCGGCTGCATGCAGCGCTCGAGGGCGGACAGAAACAGGTCGTTCTCGTCCTCGAGGCCGACCGTGACACGGATGCAGGCGGCCGCTCCGAACGCCGTCAGCGGGCGCACGATCACGCCCTCCCGTTCCAGGCGGCCGGCCAGCGCGTCGCCGTCGCCGACGTCGACGCAGACGAAGTTCGCGGCCGCCGGCAGCGGGTCGAGACCGAGCGATCGGATGCCCGCCACCAGACGCTCGCGCCCGGCCCGGTTCAGATCGCGACGCCGAGCCAGCTCGCCGCCGTCGCCGATGCTGGCGATGGCCGCCGCCGCCGCCAGCTGCGAGACGTCGAACGGCCCTCGCACCTTGGCCAGCTGCTCGACCACCTCCGCGGCCGCCACGCCGTAGCCGATCCGCAGCCCCGCCAGGCCGTAGATCTTCGAGAACGTGCGCAGCACGACCACGTTTTGGCGGCCGGCGTGCTCGCCGATCGCGTCGCCGTGCCGGGGATCGTCCACGTACTCGTGGTAGGCGGCGTCGATCACCACCAGCACGCCCTCCGGCACGCCGTCCAGGAACCGGGCCAGCGCCTCGGCCGAGACGATCCCCCCAGTCGGATTGTTGGGGCTGCAGACGTACACAAGACGCGTTGCGGGACCGATCCGCGCCGCCATTGCCTCCAGGTCGCAGGCTCCGTCGCGCAGCGCCACGTGCACGGGCTGCGCACCCATCTTGACCGCGCTGAGGTGATAGCTGACGAAGGATGGCCAGCCCATCACGACCTCATCACCCGGCCGCAGATATGCCAGCGACAGGTGGCCGATCACGGCGTCGGCGCCGTTTCCGGGCGCCACCCGCTGAGGGTCGAGCCCGTGCCGGGCAGCCAGCCGTTCGGCCAGCTCGCGGCCCAGCTCCGGGTACCGGTTGAGCGTGGCCGCGGCGCTCGCCAGCGCCTCCAGCGCAGCCGGGAAGGGCCCGAGCGGGCCCTCGTTGGACGCCAGCTTGACGATCCGCTCCAGCCCCAGCTCACGACGCAGCTCGGAGGCCGGCTTTCCCGGCTGGTACGGCCGAAGCTGTGCGATCTCGGGACGGGCCTCCACGGGCGGGTACAGTACCAACCTCGCCATGGCCACCCGTGAGATCGGCATCTTCGCGCTCCCGACAGTGCTCGTCCCCGGCGAGCTGATGCCGCTGCACATCTTCGAGCCGCGCTACCGCGAGCTGATCGACGAGTGCCTCGAGAACGGCGGCCAGTTTCTGCTGCTCTTCAGCGACGACGAGGGCACCCGCGAGGTCGGCTGCGCGGCCGAGGTGATCGAGCTGCTGGAGCGGCTCGAGGACGGCCGCATGAACATCGTGGTCGAGGGCGTTGACGTGCTGCGCGTGGTCGAGATCACGCGCGGCCGCTCGTTCACCACCGCCGTGGCGGTTGTGGCGGATGAGGATCTGATGGTGGGCGACGAGGCCGAGGCCGCACTCGATCTGTACCGCCAGATCGCAGCGGCGGGCGGTGGCGACACTGATGAGGACATCACGGCGCTGCCGACACCTCTCAGCTACGCGATCATGGCCCGCGTCGACTTCCCCGCCGACGAGAAGCAGCGCGTGCTGGAGCTGCGATCTGAGCGTGAGCGGATGATGGCGATCATCGACCTGCTGGCGCGCGGACTGCAGGCGCTGTCGAAGATTGAGCAGATCCGCGAGCGGGCGACCGGCAACGGCCGCGTGCCTCCCGGCGAGTGAGGACGACGGCCGGCCGCCTGCCGGGACACGTGCGCCATCCGCTGGCCGCGCTGGCCGCCGCCAACCTCGTCTACGCCGGCGCCTTCCCGGCCAGCGAGGTGGCGCTGCGCGGGATGGGCCCGTTCACGCTGGCCGGCATGCGGTTCGTGATCGCGGCGGCGGTGCTGTCGCCGATCGCGATCCCGGTGCTGCGCGGGATGGGCCGGGCGGACCTGCTGCGGCTGGCGCCGATCGCCGCGGTCGGGCTGTGGGGCCAGATGGTGCTGATCTACTTCGGCATCAACCAGTCCAACTCCGCCATAGCGGCCATCATCGTCGGGCTGGAGCCGGTGCTGATCGCGCTGTGGGCGGCGCTGCTCCTGCACGAGCGATTCGGCCGCCGGTCGGGTTTGGGCCTGGGCATCGGGCTGGCCGGCTCGCTGCTGGTGGCGGGGCTGGGGCGCTCGGACGGGGCGAGCGCGCTGGGCCAGGCGCTGCTGCTCGGCACGGGGCTCGCCTTCTCGTGGTACACGGTCTCCAGCAAGAGCTTCCTCGGTCGCTTCAGCCCGCTGGAGCTGACGGCGGTGATCAGCACGCTGGGGGCGGTCTGGGCGCTGGTGCCGATGCTGAGCGAGATCGCGGTTGCCGACGGCATCCAACAACCCGGCGCCCGCACGTGGCTGCTGGTGGTCTACCTGGGCGTCGGCAACAGCGTGATCGGATACGTGCTGTGGAACCGGGCGCTGCAGGGGCTGCCGGCGGCCGCGGTGGGAGCCTCGCTGTACGCCCAGCCGGTGCTCGGCGCAGGGCTCTCGTGGCTGCTGCTGCGCGATCCGCTGCCGGCGACGTTCCTGCCCGGGGCGGTGCTGGTGCTGGCCGGCGTGTACGTGGCCTCGTCGGCGCGAACGCGCGCCGATCCGCCCGGCCTGTGACCCGCTACAGCACCATCCCGAAGCACTCGCGGCGGGGGTCTCCGGCCGCCTCCAGGCTTCCGTCGTCACGGTAGCCAACGGCGTTGGCACCGCCGAAGTAGAGGTTGAGGCTCTCGAACCGCACCAGCCGCTCGCCGCCCGCCTCGAGCAGATCGAGCTGCCGGGGATCGAGCCCCCCCTCACAGTCGAGCCGGTCGCCCTCGACGTGCACGCGCGGGAACGAGACGGCGTCGTCCAGGTTCATGCCGTGCTCGACAACGTTCACGATCACCTGGGTGATCGCCGACCGCAGCCGGTTCGAGCCGCTCGAGCCGACCGCCATCAGCACGCGGCCGTCCCGATCCAGCAGGCTGGGCGCCTGCATGCTGGTCAGCCGCACCCCCGGGCGCAGATGCCGTCCGGCGGAGAGATCCTCCTCCCCCATCATGTTGTTCAGGTGCAGGCCCGTGCCGGGGACGAACACGCCCGAGTGGCTGCCGTTCGAGGCCGTGAAGGCGGCCGCGTTGCCGCCACCGTCGATCACCGAGACGTGGGTGGTGCCGTGATCGGCGGCGATCGCAGCCATCGCGGTGGGCGCGCCGTCAAGCGCCGCCCGCACGGCCCCCCGCCCGGCTGCGATCGCTGCCGGGTCGAGCATGTGTGCCGCCAGGCCGCCGCGATGCAGCAGGCGCACGAACTCGCGGTCGCGCCGCCGTGCCGTCAGCCGCATGGTCTCGGCAAGCGCTCTCAGCGCCGGAGCCTCGCCCGCCGCGAGCGCGCGGGCGACATCGTCCAGCAGCGCCAGCATGTGCGCTATCAGCACGCCGCCGGATGAGGGTGGCGGGTTGGTGATCAGCGAGCGGCCGCGGTAGGCGCAGCGCAGCGGCCGTCGCCAGATCGGCCGGTAGCCCTCGAGATCGGCCATCGTCAGCCGGCCGCCCTGCTCGTCCTGGTGGCGCACCATCGCCCGCGCCAGCTCGCCGCGGTACAGCACGTCCGGCCCGCGTTCGGCCAGCAGCTCGATCGACGCCGCCAGC
>JAWVEC010000348.1:0-2674 GCA_033856975.1 Gaiellales bacterium | reverse complement strand
GGATCCGGTCGATGTCGTCGAGCGTCTCACCCATGGCCGGAGATTATCCATGAGCCCGGCCAAAAGGCTGGTGAGCTGGCAGCTTCGCGAGCGCTTCGCGGCCGGGCTGTCGGCCATGTACGCCGGCGAGGTACCCGCTTACGGCACCCTGGTCGAGGTCAGCGAGCAGGTCAACTCCGAACACGCGGCACGTCATCCGGGCGCCGAACGTCTCGGCTCGTTGCAGCGGGTCACCGCCGAGCGGCACGGCGCCATCCGGGTCGGCGGCCCGGCCGAACTGGCTGCCGTCGCCGAGTTGTTCGCCGCGTTCGGCATGCTGCCGGTCGGTTACTACGATCTGCGCTGCGCCCGCTCGCCGGTTCCGGTGGTATCGACGGCTTTTCGGCCCATCGAGGCAAACGAGCTGGCGCGCAATCCGTTCCGGGTGTTCACGTCGATGCTGACTACCCACGACGCCCAGTACTTCGATCCCGACCTACGTACCCGCGTCGAGACGTTCATCGCGCGCCGCCAACTGTTCGACCCCGCCTTGCTCGACCGGGCGCGGATCATCGCCGCCGAGGGCGCCTGCGACGCTGAGGAGGCGCAGGCTTTCGTCGCCGCCGCGGTGGCCGCATTCGCGCTGTCGCGCGAACCGATCAACAAGTCCTGGTACGACGAGTTGTCGCGGGTGTCCGCGGTGGCCGCCGACATCGCGGGGGTGTGTTCCACCCATATCAACCACCTGACGCCGCGGGTTCTCGACATCGACGATCTGTATCAGCGGATGACCGAGCGCGGCATCACCATGATCGATGCCATCCAGGGCCCGCCCCGCACCGACGGTCCCGCAGTGTTGTTGCGCCAGACGTCGTTTCGCGCACTCGCCGAACCATGCCTGTTTCGCGGCAGGGACGGCACGCTGACCCCGGGAAATCTGCGGGTGCGGTTCGGCGAAGTCGAGGCACGCGGTGTCGCGCTGACCCCGCTCGGGCGCGAGCGCTACGACGCGGCGATGGCATCCGGTGATCCCGCTCGAGTCTGGGGCGACTACTTCCCGTCGACCGACACCGAGATGGCGGCGCAGCGACTGGCCTACTACCGCGGCGGCGACCCGGCGGCACCCATCGTCTATGAAGATTTCTTGCCGGCGTCGGCTGCGGGTATTTTCCGGTCCAACCTGGACCGCGACACCCGGGCCGGTTTCCAAACCGGGGACGTCGCCGCCGATTCCGGTTACGACGTCGAGTGGCTGGCCGGGGCGATCGGCCACCATATTCACGACCCGTACGCACTCTACGAAGCCCAGTCTCAAGAAGCACCGTCCCAGGAGGCACCGCAGTGAACCTGCCACCCCCCAGCGAGCTACGCGCCCGGGCACGTCAGGCCCTGCAGGCAACCTTCCAAAACGAGGCAGTCGACGTCAGCCTCGGCGAGCCCGGCGGGCATGGATTAGCGGCCAGCACGCCGATCACCGGCGAGGTGCTCTTCACCGTCGCGCACTCCACTCCCGAGCAGGCCGATCACACCATCGCCGCGGCCGCCGAGGCGTTTACGGCGTGGCGAGACACACCGGCTCCGGTGCGCGGCGCGCTGGTGGCCCGCCTCGGCGAGCTGCTCGCCCAACACAAGAACGACCTCGCGACTCTGGTGACCCTCGAGGTCGGCAAGATCACCTCCGAAGCCCTGGGCGAAGTGCAGGAAATGATCGACATCTGCCAGTTCGCGGTCGGCCTGTCACGCCAGCTCTACGGCCGGACCATCGCCTCGGAGCGCCCCGGCCACCGGCTGCTCGAGACCTGGCATCCGCTCGGCGTGGTCGGGGTGATCACCGCGTTCAACTTCCCGATCGCGGTCTGGGCGTGGAACACCGCGGTGGCACTGGTGTGCGGGGACACGGTGGTGTGGAAGCCCTCGGAGCTCACGCCGTTGACGGCGCTGGCCTGTCAGGCGCTGATCGGCCGGGCCGCCGCCGACGTCGGCGCGCCGCCCGCGGTGAGCGGACTGGTGCTGGGCGATCGGGACCTGGGCGAGCAGCTGGTTGACGACCCCCGGGTCGCGCTGTTGTCCGCGACCGGTTCGGTGCGGATGGGCCAGCAGGTCGGTCCGCGCGTGGCCGCGCGCTTCGGGCGGGTGCTGCTGGAGCTGGGCGGCAACAACGCGGCGATCGTGACGCCGTCGGCCGAGCTGGACCTGGCGGTGCGCGCGATTGTCTTCGCCGCCGCCGGCACCGCCGGTCAGCGGTGCACCAGCCTGCGCCGGCTGATCGTGCATCGCTCGGTGGCCGACTTGGTCGTGAAGCGGGTGGCGGCCGCCTATAGGCAGCTGCCCATCGGCGACCCGTCGGCGCCGGGCACGCTCATCGGCCCACTCATCCACGAGACCGCCTACCGCGACATGGTGGGGGCGCTGGAACAGGCACGCGCCGAGGGCGGCGAGGTGATCGGCGGCGAGCGCCAGGACACCTGCGCCGACGAGCATCCCAGCGCCTACTACGTCGCGCCCGCCGTGGTGCGCATGCCCGCGCAGAGCGACATCGTGGCGGCCGAAACGTTTGCTCCGATCCTCTACGTGCTGACCTACGACGAGCTGGACGAGGCGATCGCCCTCAACAACGGCGTGCCGCAAGGGCTGTCGTCGGCCATTTTCAGCACCGACCTGCGGGAGGCCGAGCGCTTCCTTCATGGGTCCGACT
>JAWVEC010000347.1:0-3427 GCA_033856975.1 Gaiellales bacterium | reverse complement strand
CGACGTCGAAGATCACCGAATCCCATGAGGCGGCCGCGACCGACTCCGGGTACCGCCTCAGGCATTCACCCCGGAAATAGGCGCGGGTCTCCTCCGGTGGAGCGGACATCGCGGCCTCCGCCTCGGCCAGCTCGATCAGGGTGCGCATCGAACCACGCTGGACCAGGCGGTGATAGAGACCTTTGTCCGGACGGACATCGGCGTATTGCAGGTCTACCGCGTGCAGCCGCGCCGACGACCACTCCAGGCCGTCCCGTTCTCGGAAGCCGTTCAGCAGGCGCAATTTCGCGACCCAGTCCAACTCGCCCGCCAGCTGCATGGGGTCATCGGCCAGCCGATCCAGCACGGACTCCCATTCTTCGAGTACCTGCACGGTCTGGGCGTCGGCGTCGGCACCCTGGCGGTCATCGACGAACTTGCGGGCGCGATCCAGGTATTCGCGCTGCACCTGCACTGCCGTGAGATGGCGCCCGTCGGCCAACCGCACCTTGTGCTGCAGGCTCGGATCGTGGCTGATCGCACGCAGTTCCCGCACCGGCTCGGCGATCCGAAGATCATCGCTCAGCCAGCCGCCCTCGATCATGGCGAGGACGAGCGAGGTCGTACCCACCTTGAGGAAGGTCGAGAGTTCGGCCAGGTTGGCGTCGCCGAGGATGACGTGCAGCCGCCGGTACTTCTCCGCGTCGGCGTGCGGTTCGTCCCGGGTGTTGATGATCGGCCGCTTCAGGGTGGTCTCCAGGCCGACCTCGACCTCGAAGAAGTCGGCTCGTTGGCTGATCTGGAAACCGTGCTGGTGACCGTCCTGGCCGATGCCGACCCGGCCGGCGCCGCAGAAAACCTGGCGGGTCACGAAGAACGGGGTCAGCTGGCTGACGATGGCCGCGAACGGGGTCTGCCGGCTCATCAGGTAATTCTCGTGGGCGCCGTAAGAGACGCCTTTGTTGTCGGTATTGTTCTTGTAGAGCGTGATGGTGGTGCCGCTGAGCCGCTCGATCTGCCGGGCCGCCGCCGACATCACCAGCTCGCCGGCCTTGTCGAAGCGGACGATGTCCAGCGGCGAGGTGACCTCTGGGGTGGAGTACTCCGGGTGGGCGTGGTCGACGTAGAGCCGGGCGCCGTTGGGCAGCACGACGTTGGCCAGGCCCGCATCCTCCTCGTCGTCGAGGAACTGCTCGGCGACGTTGTGCGGGCCGGACAGGTCGAAGCCGCGCGCGTCCCGCAGCGGTGACTCCTCCTCGAAATCCCAGCCGGGGCGCCGGCGGCGGCCACCGGGCAGCAGCGAGGCGTAGCCGTTGACCACCTGGGCCGACAGCAGCATCGCGTTGGCGTTGGGGTTGCCGGGCAGGCTGATCCCGTACTCGACCTCGGTGCCCATCACCCGGATCACGCTCATCTGCGACGCTCACTCATGGAGCAAGGTTACGTGCTCGGGCCGCTGGACGGAGTAGCGCTGGTGCTCGACGAGGCGCTGCGCCGCTCCCTCTCGGCACGCGCGAACTCATCGGTGCGGCTGTCGTAGGACCGGAACCGGGGCAGCGCCGCGGCCGCCGCGCCGACTCCGAGGACGCACAGCAGGCCGCCGCTGGCGATGGCGAAGCGGACCCCGCCGACGGCCATGACACCGGCCCGGGCGTTGCCCAGTGTCGGCCCGATCGAGTACGACAGCAGCTCGATGCCGGCCAGCCGGCCGCGCAGCTCGTCCGGGATGGTCTGGTCCCAGATGATCCCGCGGAAGGTGCCCGAGACCATGTCCGCGGCTCCGGCGCAGGCCAGCAGCACCAGCACCAGCCCCAGGTTGGGCATCAGGCCGGCCAGCCCCATCGCCAGCCCCCAGCACAGCGCCGCCACGATGATCGCCAGCCCGTGCCGGTGCACCCGGCGCACCCAGCCGGAGACCACGCCGGCCAGCAGCCCGCCGATCGAGTCCGCGGCGTAGAGCAGCCCGACCGCGTGCGGGGCGTGCAGCTCGGCGGCGAAGAACGGGAACAGCGCCGTCGGCATCGCCGTCGTCATGGCGATCGTGTCGATCAGGTAGGTGCCGAGCAGGTCCTTGCGCCCGGCCGCGTACCGGACCCCCTCGCCGACGCTGGCCAGCGTCGCCCGGACGCCTGGCGCCACGACGGCGACGGTCCGGGGCAGCGGGGTGAGCCGCAGGAACACCAGCAGCGACACCGCGAAGCTTGCCACATCGACGGCGTAGGCCAGCCGCACGTCGTAGCTGGCCAGCACCCCGCCGCACACGGTGCCGGCGATGTTGGCCAGCCCCCAGCACTGGTTGTTGACCATCGAGGCGGCCGGGATGTCGGCATGCGCGACGTAGCGCGGCAGCATCGCGTCCAGGCTCGGCCGCTGCATGGCGTCGGCCGACACCGCGCCGGCTGCCACGAGGTAGATCAGCCACAGCTGCGGCGTGGACAGCAGCGCGTTGAGCAGCAGCAGCGTGGTGCAGGCCAGCGCCGCGAGCTCGGACAGCAGCACCACCCTGCGGCGGTCGAAGCGGTCGGCGATCGCTCCACCGAGCAGGCCGACCGCGACGATCGGCACGAACTCCGCCGCGCCGACCAGGCCGACCGCCACCGTGGAGCCGGTGAGCTCCTTGATCTGGATCGGCACCGCGATCATCGTGAAGAACGCGCCGAAGCTGGACACGCTGGCAGCGATGGTGCGCAGCCGGAAGTCCCGATAGCGCCGCAGCGGCCCCAGATCGATGGCCACCGACCGCAGCCGCGCACGCCATCCGCTCACCCGGCCATTCTGGCGGGCGCCTCAAGCCGATTTCGCTACAGGTACTGCCCGGTGTTGGAGATGGTGTCGATCGCCCGTCCGGAGTCGCTGCCCTTGCCGCCGGAGATCAGCGTGCGGATGTAGACGATCCGCTCGCCCTTCTTTCCGGAGATGCGGGCCCAGTCGTCGGGGTTGGTGGTGTTCGGCAGGTCCTCGTTCTCCCGGAACTCATCCACACAGGCGGCCTGCAGGTGCTGCATCCGCAGACCCCGCTGGCCGGTGGTGAGCAGGTCCTTGATGGCCATCTTCTTGCCCCGGTCGACGATGTTCTGGATCATCGCGCCGGAGTTGAAGTCCTTGAAGTAGAGGGTCTCCTTGTCGCCATTGGCGTAGGTCACCTCGAGGAACCGGTTCTCGTCGCTCTCGGTGTACATCCGCTCGACGGTGTGCTGGATCATCGCCTTGACGGTCGCCTCACGGGAGCCGCCGTGCTCGGCCAGGTCCTCCTCGTGGATGGGCAGGGACGTCAGGATGTACTTGGCGAAGATGTCGCGGGCCGCCTCGGCGTCCGGCCGCTCGATCTTGATCTTCACGTCCAGCCGGCCGGGCCGCAGGATGGCCGGGTCGATCATGTCCTCGCGGTTGGACGCGCCGATCACGATCACGTTCTCCAGCCCCTCGACGCCGTCGATCTCGCTCAGCA